>NZ_JACVTT010000002.1:0-136298 GCF_016624665.1 Stenotrophomonas sp. S39
TTTCCCACCCCGGGCCCCCCCACGGGGGGCCACCCACCAACAGCCGCGTGAACCTGTCGGAGGCGGGGCGGTGTGGGCTGGCAGCAACCCAGAGCCGCTTTTGATGTTGACGTTGTTTGAAGCTGGTGCAGGGCTTCAAGCCCTGCCGAACCACCCGCCCCTTTTGCGCATGTAAACGATTCCAGTGCATTTCAGCGAATCATCATTCGGCAGACACGTCACTGCAATATTGCGCAGCAGCATGCGCAACCCCTCCAGCCATGCTAAAAATCGCCCCGCCATCGCTTAGATCGATCCAAGCGGATTCAGGGGATGGCCCGGCGTTGGGGACCGGAACAAGTACGTACCCGAGCACCAGCGCGCCGCACCAGGCAGCCGCGCGGCTCAAGCAAAATCGGCATCACACATTAGATCGATTCAAGTTCCGTGTCAGTCACCGGATCAATCCAGGAGAGAGGGAGAGATGGCTATCAAGCATTCAAATCGTACACACGGCCGCGACACGTTGTCGCTCGCCGTCGCGCTGGCACTGGCCGCAGCCGTCGCGCCCCTCGGCGCCGCTGCCCAGCAGGCCACCGCACAGCCGACCACCGGCAGCAGTGATGCCACCACCCTGGACAGCGTCCAGGTCACCGGCTACCGCTACGCCATCGAGAAGAGCCTGCAGCAGAAGCGCGACGCCAATGCCGTGGTTGAAGTGATCACCGCCGAAGACGTTGGCAAGTTCCCTGACAAGAACGTCGCCGATTCGCTGCAGCGCGTGCCAGGCGTGGTCATCACCCGCGACGGCGGCGAAGGCAAGAGCGTCAGCGTGCGTGGCCTCGACCCGGATCTCACCCTGACCCAGTTGAACGGCAACTACATCGCCACCTCCGAAACCAATGACGAGGCCAGCCGTTCGTTCAACTACACCCTGCTGCCGTCGAACATGCTGTCCAGCGCAGAGCTGTTCAAGTCGCCGGAAGCACGCATCGACGAAGGCGGCATCGGCGGCACGGTCATCCTGCACACCCGCCGCCCGCTGGAGATGGAATCCAACTCCGGCTACGTCACCCTGGAAGGCGTCTCGTCCGATACCCACCAGGACGTCGACCCGCAGGCGTCGGCGCTGTACTCCTGGCACAGCAAGGACGAGCGCTTCGGCGTGCTGGTCGGCGTGACCCAGCAGAAGCGCACCAGCCGCACCATGGAAGTGAGCACCGAGAACTACCAGTGGTACGGCACCGACGTCGACGCGCGTGATGTCAACGGCAACGCCCTCACCCAGGGCGGCATCAACTACTGGTGGGGCAACTCCGGCTTCAACGACCAGTTCGGCCACAACTACAGCGACTTCTTCATGCCCACCTCGGTGAACTTCGCCGTGAAGGAAGAGAAGCGCGAGCGCAAGGGCGGCCAGCTGACGTTCCAGTTCAAGCCGATCGACAACCTGACCCTGACCGCCAACTACTTCCGCTTCCAGCTGGACGGCGATTATTCGCAGAACATGCTGAAGGTTCCCGAATGGAACATGGCGCGCTACAACGGTGACGGCAACTGGGCCGGCGGGCGCCTGCTCAACGGCCTGACCTTCGATCCCAGCGGCACGGTGGTCACCGGTGCGCAGTTCGAGAAGCTGCCGGGCAAGGCCTACTACTGCAGCGAAGACGAAGCCGCCGCCGCCGGCCTGGCCCCGGGTGGCTGGGGACCGGACGACTGCACCATTCCGACCCCGCAGCTGACCGGTGGCTACAGCCGCGAAAAGGCGTTGTCGCAGACGGCCGACCTGACCATCGACTGGGACATCAGCCCGCTGTGGAAGGCCTCCTTCAGCGGTGGCCGCACCTGGTCCGAGGGTGGCCCGTCGATGAACTTCCGCATGTCGGCCAAGCCGCGCCGCCGCGTCAACGGCGTATGGGAGTCCGGCAACCAGTACACCGCATGGGACCTGACCGGCACGCCGACGCTGACCGTCTCGCCGAACCTGCAGGAGGTGCTGATGAATGGCATCGCCGAGGTCGACACCGGCTCGACCGATTCGTCGTGGATGCAGACCGAAGTCAAGCAGAACCACTTCCAGGCCGACGTCACCAAAATGTTCGAAAGCGGCTGGCTGGACTCGATCCAGTTCGGCGCCAAGTACCGTGACGGCAAGGTCCACCGCAACACCGGCAACACCTACTGGGTGTGCCAGGGCGCCGACCCGACCGACTACGACAGCCGCTACCAGGCGGGCTGCGACAACACGGCCGGCATCGCCCAGCCGGGCTTCTTCCTGTCCAACCCGATCAGCGGCATCGCCGGTGGCTTCAACGCGAACGTGTTCCCGGGCATCAACTTCCCGGCCTACATCGACCACCTGAACAATACCTACGGCCAGTCGTACAACCGCGTCGAGGACGACTTCGTCTACAACGTCAACGAGAAGATCTACTCGGGCTACTTCCAGGCCAACTTCCGTACCGAACGCCTGCGCGGCAACGTCGGCGTGCGCGTGGTGCGTACCGAGCAGTTCGCCCAGTCCAGCGATTCCATCGAACGCTTCAACGACTACTTCCTGGACAACGCCTCCGGCGCACCGATGTCCTGCGATGATCCGGCGGCAGCGGCCTACCCCACCTACGGCTGCGAAAGTGGTTTCGTGCGCCTGCCCGACAACCTGGCCCGCGAGAAGAGCTTCGAGCTGATCGGCTCGGACCGCACCTATACCGACGTACTGCCCAGCTTCAACATCGCCTGGGACATCACCGACAACCTGGTCCTGCGTGGCGCAGCGTCGAAGGTCGTGGCTCGCCCGAGCTACACCAGCATCGCCGCTCCAGGCAGCCTGAGCTACTACAGCCCGGAGTACGTCAATGACCGCCGCGTTGCGGGCGGTGCACCGACCGAGGGCTGGGCAGGCAGCGGCAGCAACAAGAATCTCGAAGCCTTCAAGGCCACCCAGTACGACCTCGGCGTGGAGTGGTACTTCATGCCGGGCGCGGTCGCCGGCGTCGGCCTGTTCCGCAAGGACATCAGCAACTTCACCGTGCCGATCGTGCGTGACGTGCAGATGGAAGTCGGCGGCGAGATGGTGACGGTGCAGAACTACAGCACCCAGGCCAACGGCCGTGACGCAGTGTCGCAGGGCGTGGAAGTGTACGGCCAGTACACCTTCGATTTCGGCCTGGGCGTGCAGGCCAACTACACCTACAACGACACCAACCTGGCCTCGATCGAGCTCAATGGCGAGAACCTCGGCGCATCGCCGCTGGTGGGCAGCGCCAAGAACCAGGCCAACCTGACGGTGTTCTACGAAACCGACCGGTTCCTGGCCCGTGCGTCGTACAACCGTCGTGGTGAGGTGGTCGGCGGCCTGGTCAATGGCATGACCCAGTACACCGAGCCGTATGACCAGCTGGACCTGAACGTGGCCTACAACTTCACCGAAGCGCTGACCTTCACCGCCTCGGTGCTCAACGCCACGAAGTCCGAGCAGCGCATCTACCTGGGCAACGACACCCAGTCCCGCCTGATCTCCAACCTGTACTCGGGCCGACAGATCTACTTCGGCGCCACCTACAAGTTCTAAGGTTCCGCACAACGGTCCTCCACGGCAGCCACGCTTTTACAGGTGGCTGCCGTTTTTCGTTGTGCTCGACCGCGCGCATCCCGTGTAGAGCCGAGCCCATGCTCGGCTGCTGTTGTTCTGCGCATAAAGCAGCCGAGCATGGGCTCGGCTCTACAGAAGAGCGGGTTACCGCGCGGCGTCCAGCGCCTTGCGCAATGCCGCCACCGTCGCGGTGCTGGTCTGGCTCCAATCCGGGTCAAGCCCGCGTAGCACTGGGTTCTGGAACTGCATGTCCGAGCGACGCAGGCCCTTGGCCGAGGCGTGCAGTTCGGTGCAGCCGGTCTGCCGGGCCACGGTAGCCACGTTGGACGGGACCAGGCCCGCGCCCGCCATCACACTGATGCGGCCCGCGGCCTGGTCCACCAGCGAGGCCAGCACCTTGCTGCCCGCCTCGGCGCTGACCTGCCCGCCCGACGTCAGCAGCCGCTGGCAACCCAGGCCGACCACCTGCTCCAGCGCCGCGGACAGATCACGGGTGGCATCGAACGCGCGGTGGAAAGTGACCTGCAGCGGCCCGGCGGCCTGCACCAGCTCAAGGCACAACGGCAGGTCGATATCGCCCTGCGCATCCAGTGCGCCGACCACCACGCCATCGCAGCCGAGCGCGCGGCACTGGGCGATGTCACGCAGCATCAGCTCGGTTTCCAGTGCGTCGTAATGGAAATCGCCGGCACGCGGGCGCACCAGCACGAACAGCGGAATGGTCAGCCGCTCGCGGGCCATGGCGATGCTGGCAAACGACGGCGTGGTGCCGCCCTCGGCCAGGTTGTCGAACAGTTCAATACGGTCTGCACCGCCGGCCTGCGCGGCAAGCGCCGAGGCCACCGAGTTGCTGGCGATTTCCAGCGTGCGACGCGCGCTCACGTCTGCACGCTCGTGTAGATCGACGGCGAATCGCGCAGGTCATCCTGGCGCTGCGCATCGCACACCGCGTAGACGAAGCCGCGATGCAGCGCGTACGCGCCCACCTCGCCCTGCTTGTTCATTGCCAGGAAGCAGACCTGCAGCGTTTTGCTTGCCTCAGGGCGCTTGCGCACCACCCGGTCGATCGCCTCGCGGCAGGCCTGCGCAGGCGTGCGCCCCTGGCGCATCAGCTCGACCACCAGGAACGAGGCGGCATTGCGGATCATCTCTTCACCCACGCCCGAGGCCGTGGCTGCGCCCACCTCGTTGTCCACGTACAGGCCGGCACCGATGATCGGGCTGTCGCCGACCCGGCCGTGCAGCTTCCACGCCATGCCGCTGGTGGTGCAGGCACCGGCGAGGTTGCCCCTGGCGTCCAGCGCCAGCATGCCGATGGTGTCGTGGTTGTCGCTGTTGCCAGGGAGGCCGCGGCGTTCGGCGTTGATCTGCGGCTGGTACTTCTCGGTCTTCAGCCACTCGCGCCAGGCCGCCTCCGCCTGCGGGGTGAGCAGGTTCTGGCGCTCGAAACCCTGCTGCACCGCGAACTGCTGCGCGCCCTCGCCCACCAGCAGCACGTGCGGGCTGTTCTCCATCACTTTGCGGGCCACCGACACCGGGTGCAGGATATCCACCAACGCGGCAACCGCACCGCAGCGGCCGTCACCGTCCATGATGCTGGCATCCAGGCTCAGCACGCCGTCGCGATCCGGGTTGCCGCAATGGCCGACGGTGGGGTTGCACAGCTCGCTCTCGGCCCAGCGTGCGCCGGCTTCCACCGCATCCAGCGCGCTGCCGCCGCTGCCCAGCACTTTCCACGCCGCCTGGTTGGCGGGGACGCCGAAATCCCAGGTTGAAACGACCTTCGCTCCGCCCTGCGTGCGTGCCTGTACGCCCGGCATTGCCGCCATGCCTGCGGCCAGTGCTCCGGCCTGCAGGAACTGCCTGCGATCCACCATGTTCGCCTCCGTCGTCCGATCCGCCGCCGGCAGGCTGCCAGCCGCCTTCTTGGTTGCTATGCCGGCCTGCGCGCCGCGTGCCAGACGGCTGCGCCCAGCACGCCCAGCTGGCCGTGCTCGACGCGCCACACCGGCACCTGCCGCAGCACGTCGGTCAATACACCCTTGTTGAGGAAGCGCTCGCGGAAGCGGCCATCGGCAAGGAAATCCTGCACGTGGGCAGAGATGCCACCGGCCAGGTACACCGAGCGCGCACCCACGGCGATGGCCGCATCACCGGCCAGGCTGCCCAGCCACGCGCAGAAGACCTGCAGGGTTTCCACCGCCAGTGCATCCTCGCCGCTGCGGGCCGCACCGATCAGGGCCTCGGTGCTGGTCCACTGCGGCGTCACGCCCCGCAGCTCGCACAGGCACGGGTAAAGGTTCATCAGGCCACTGCCGGACAGCACGCGCTCGTTGTCCACATGCGGCCAGCGCTGCAGCAGCTTGCCCAGCACCTGCAGTTCCAGCGCATTGCCGGCGCCCAGTGCGGCGTGGCCGATCTCGCTGGCCAGCACCGGGCGCTCGCCATCGGCAAAGCGCAGCGCAGCGCCCAGGCCAGTGCCTGCGCCCAGCACCAGCGCGGGGAACGCCTGCGCCGGGTCGGCATCACCGTTCAACGGCACCAGCGTGTCGGCCTGCAGGTAGGGAATGGCCAGCGCCACTGCCTCGAAATCGTTGATCAGCTGCAGTTCCTGCAGGCCGGACTGCACCCGCGTGGTGGACAGCGAGACCGTCCACGGCAGGTTCGCGTTGATCAGCACATCGCCATCGAGCAGCCCGGCGATGGCCACCACGGCCGTACCGACCGGCTGCGCCAGGCTGGCGGTGAAATCGGCCAGGATCGCGGCCAGGCTCGGATGATCGGCACAGGCGTAGGTGCGGTAGCTGCCAAGCCGCGGGGTCTGCCCCGGCATGGTCTCGGCCAGCGCCAGGCGGGCAAAGGTGCCGCCGACATCGGCCACCACCAGGCTGCGCGAGTCACCACCGCGGATGGCACTGCTGCCAGCGGTGTTGCTGGCCAGATCGGGAATAAGCGGGGACGCTGCTGCAACGTTCACACTGGCCTGCTTGAATCGATTGAATCGTGTCGATTCTCAGGCATTGACCGCGCTTTGCCAACGCTGTGGGACCGGGTGCAGTCGATCCTGCACCCGGCCCGAGCCCCATCAGGGCTGCGCCGCCTGCAGGCTGTAACGGGTGGTGGCGGTGAACACCGCACCGTCAGGCTGGGTCGAGCGTACCTCCACCTTATGGCTGCCCACCTCGAGGTTGGTCGGCAGGGCACCACGCCACAGGTGCGGCGATGCGGTGGCCTCCGGCGAACGATCATAGCCCCGCAGCGCATCGGCCGTGTCATCGGCCACGTTCTCGACCAGCAGGCGCGGATCCGGCTGGCTGACCTGCTTCATCGGCTGCCATGCGCCGCCGTCGACACGGAATTCGACCACGCTGGTGTCCTCGCCCATGTAGACGTTGGCGTACACGCCCCACGCCGGGTAGGCGCCCTGGCGCAGCACTTTCGGCGCATGCAGGCCGATCTGGTCGCTGGCCGGGGCACCGGCCACGCGGTACTGCAGGCGGTAGCTGCCGTTGCCGGCCACGTCCAGCAGCGCGTAGCCCTTCGGCGTGCCATCGCTCATGGTGCTGTCCGGCACGCCCGCCGCGTTCTTCACGCCCGACCAGAACGCGCCGCAGTTGGCACCGACGTTGTACTCGTGCAGCGGCTTCTCACCCTGCCAGCCATCGGCCTTGCCGTGGTAGACGTGCTGCTGGGTGTGGCTGTGGCCGCTCAGCACCAGCACGTTGCGGAAATCCTTCAGCAGGTCGAACAGGCGCTGGCGATCGGCGTGGCGGAACGTCTCGCGACCGGGTGCGGCATCGAACAACGGGATGTGCATGCCCAGCACCAGCAGGCGGTCCTTGTGCAGGCCCTTCAGGTAGCTGGCGAGAAAGGCGAACTGGTCTTCGCGCAGGCCACCGACGTACTTCGGCTTGGCGTTGGGGTCGTACACCACGTCATCCAGGAACACGAAGCTGGCGCCGCCCTCCTCCACCGCATAGGTGTCCGGGCCGTAGATGTTGCGCCAGCTGTCCAGCGAGTGGTCGTCGTTGGCGGCGTCGAAATCCAGGTCATGGTTGCCCGGCACATGGAACCACGGCACGCCCAGCTGGGTGGTGACCTTGTTGATGGCCGGGTACAGGGCCAGATCGTCGTTGACGATGTCGCCCAGGGTGGTGCCCAGGCGCGCCTTGGTCTGGCCCACCAGCGGTGCCACGATGGACTGCTGGTAGTAACCGATGTCCTTCAGGGTGGCCGTCTGCGAATCGGTGAACACCAGCATCTGGAAGCCGCGGCGGCTGTCATGGCGGTCGGACTGCAGGGCGAAATCCCAGCCGCGGTCCGCTGCCCCGGTGGCGGCGATGCCACCGTACTTCAGCGCCGGCGATCCATCCGGACGGTAGTGGCGCCAGAACGTGGGCAGGCCATCGGCGGCCTTCGGGAACGAGTACGCATCCGGCTTGATCACGAACACGGTCTGCCCGTCGCGCACCGGCAGGCTGTAGCTGCCATCGGCGGCGGTCTTGACGATGGTTTCGCCATTGGAGACCTGCACCCCGGCCAGGCCCGGGTCGGTCGCGCCGCGGCCGGGCTTGCCGTCGCGTTCAAGATAGACCTTGCCGCTGACCACCGTGTCGGCGGCCCAGGCCGGCGAAGTCAGCAACAGGCAGCACAGCCAGGCGGCGGGCAGTTTCATGGGGGCGGTCCGGGAAAGAAAGACCGCCCATTGTAGATTCCGTTGATGACATCGCGCACGCGGTGTCGCCCGGTTGGTGGGGGCCCGGGGGGCCCCCCCCCCCCCCCCCCCACGCCCCCCCTCAACGATGGCGCATTTCCAGTACCGCCCGCGCATCATCCAGCGACAGCCCCCGCGCGCGCAGCAGCACCAGCAGGTGGTACAGCAGGTCGGCCGACTCGCCCAGCAGGGCCTCGTCATCCTGGGCGACGGCAGCCAGCGCGGTTTCCACGCCCTCCTCGCCCACCTTCTGCGCGATCCGGCGGATACCACCTTCGAACAACGACGTGGTGTAGCTGCCTTGCGGGCGCTGTGCTTCGCGCACTGCCACCAGCTGGCCCAGGCCGCCCAGGAAGTCCTTCGGCGCGCCATCGAAGCAGCTTTCGGCACCGGTGTGGCAGGTCGGGCCAGCCGGGCGGGCCAGCACCAGCACGGTGTCGGCATCGCAGTCCACGCTGATCGACTGCACCGCCAGCACGTGGCCGGACTGCTCGCCCTTGGTCCACAGGCGCTGCTTGCTGCGGCTGTAGAAGGTCATGTGCCCGGTCACCTGGGTGATGTGCAGCGACTCGGCGTTGACATAGCCCAGCATCAGCACCTGCAGGGTGTCGGCATCCTGCACCACGGCTGGCAGCAGGCCATCGCCCTTGGCCCAGTCCAGCGATTCCAGCGCCTGCGGCGATGGGCGTACTTCAATAGACATCTCGAACCTCGATCTGCTGGTCGCGCAGGTAGCGCTTCAAATCCGCAATGGCAATGGCACCGCTGTGGAACACGCTGGCGGCCAGCGCACCGTCCACGTCGGCCTGGTCGAAGGCCTGCGCGAAGTGCTCCATCGCACCGGCACCGCCGGAGGCGATGAGCGGGACGTTGCACACGGCCCGCGCTTGGCGCAGCTGTTCAACATCGTAGCCACGGCGCACGCCATCGCTGTCCATGCAGTTCAGTACGATCTCGCCGGCGCCGCGGCGCTGCGCCTCGGCAATCCAGTCCAGGGTGCGCAGCGGCACGGCCTGGGTCTTGCTCGGGTCACCGGTGAAGCGGCGCACGCGCCACTGGCCATCGGCCTCGCGCACCGAGTCGACGCCGACCACCACGCACTGCACGCCGAATTCACCGGCCAGCTCGCTGATCAGCTCGGGGCGCCCCAGTGCGGGCGAATTGATCGATACCTTGTCCGCACCGGCGAACAGCACCCGGCGCGCGGTTTCAACGCTGTCGATGCCGCCGGCCACGCAGAACGGGATGTCGATCAGGCGCGCGATGCGCTCGATCCAGGCCACGTCCACCGAGCGTGCCTCTGGGCTGGCGCCGATGTCATAGAACACCAGCTCGTCGGCCCCCTGGTCGCGGTAGCGCTGGGCCAGCTCGACGATGTCGCCCATGTCGACGTGGTCGCGGAACCGCACGCCCTTGACCACGCGGCCATCGCGCACGTCCAGGCAGGGAATGATGCGACGGCTCAACATGCCAGTGCCTCGCCCAGGTCCATGCGCTGTTCCAGCAGCGCCTTGCCGAGGATGGCACCGCCGCAGCCGGCGGCCCGTGCTTCGGCCACGTCGGCCACATCGCGGATGCCACCGGAGGCCTGCACCGCCACGCCCGGCAGCAGCGCCGAGAGGTGCGCGTAGAGGCTGATGTTGGGGCCGGCCAGCATGCCGTCGCGGGCGATGTCGGTACACAGCAGGTGGCGCATGCCAGCACGCGCGTAGCGCTGGGCCAGGTCATCGAGGGTCACCCCGGCGTTCTCGGTCCAGCCGTGTACCGGCAACTGCCACTGGCCCTGCGCGTCCTGGCGGGCATCCAGGGCAACGGTGATGCGTTCGGCGCCGAACTCGTCCAGCCAGCCCAGCACTTCATCGGGGCGACGCACGGCCAGCGAGCCGACCACCACGCGGTTGGCGCCGGCATCGAGAATGCGTGCCACGTCGTCACGGCCACGCACGCCGCCACCGGTCTGCACCTGCAGGGGCGTGTGCTGGCGGATCGCCGCCAGCAGCGGCGCCAGGGTGTAGCCACCGGCACGCGCAGCGTCCAGGTCGACCAGGTGCATCCACTGCGCGCCCTGCGCGGCAAAGGCCTGCGCACGCGGCAGCGGGTCGTCGCCGTAGGAGGTTTCCTGCGCGTAGTCGCCCTGGCGCAGCCGCACCACGCGGCTTTCGCGGATATCCAGTGCGGGGTAGACGGTGAAACTCATGCAGCAGTGCCCTCGAGGAAATTGCGCAGCATCAGCGAACCGGTATCGCCGGAACGCTCGGGGTGGAACTGGGCGCCGAAGTAGCGGCCCTGCTCGATCACGGCAGTGAACAGGCCACCATGGTCACAGGCGGCCACGGTATGGGCGTTCAGCGGCGCGGCGTAGCTGTGCACGAAATAGGCACTGGATCGGTCCGGCACGCCCCGCAGCAGCAGCGAGGGGCGCAGCGCCAGCAGCCGGTTCCAGCCCATGTGCGGCACGCGGATGCCACAGGCCGGCACCAGCTTGCGGACCACGCCGGGAATCAACCCCAGGGTGTCCACGCCGGCTTCCTCTGAACGTTCAAACAGCAGCTGCATGCCCAGGCAGATACCCATCAGCGGCACCTCCAGGCGGCGCAGCGGCTCGACCAGTCCCTGTGCATGCAGGCGCTGCATGCCCGGTGCGGCCGCACCGACGCCGGGCAGGATCACCCGCTGTGCGCCGGCCAAGCCATCGGCATCGCGCACCAGGCGCACGCTCGCGCCCAGCCGCTCGAGTGCGTAACGCACCGAACCGAGGTTGGCACCGCCGGCATCGATCAGAGCGACTTCAGTCACAGCGCCCCCTTGGTGGTCGGCAGCGCGGTGCCCTGCCGGGCCAGGGCCGGGCGCAGTGCGCGCGCCAGCGCCTTGAAGCAGGCTTCCACCTTGTGGTGATCGTTGTCCCCACGCACCTGCAGGTTGAGATTCAGCCCGCTTGCGTCGCACAGCGAACGGAAGAAGTGCGGCACCAGCTCGGTCGGCATGTCGCCCACCCGCTCGCGCTTGAACTCGCCTTCGAACACGAAGTACGGCCGGCCGCTGAAATCCAGCGCGGCGCTGGCCAGCGTCTCGTCCATCGGCAGGGTGAAGCCGTAGCGGCCGATGCCACGCTTGTCACCGAGCGCCTCGCGCAGCGCCTGGCCCAGCGCCAACCCGGTGTCTTCAATGGTGTGGTGCTCATCGATGTGCAGATCGCCTTCGGCATGGATGTCCAGGGCGAAGCCGCCGTGCTTGCCGATCTGTTCCAGCATGTGGTCGAAGAACGGCAGGCCGGTGGAGATGTGGGCATCGCCAGCACGATCCAGGTCCAGTTCGACGCGGATCTTCGTTTCCTTCGTGTTGCGCTGGACCACGGCGGTACGCGGTGCGTCGGCCAGCGCATGGGCGATGCCCGCCCAGTCCCACTCGCCGCCGAACTGCTCGGTGCGCAGCTGGAAGCCGCGGATGTTGAGGTTGTCGGCGAACTGCAGGTCGGTGATGCGGTCGCCGACCATGCCCGAACGCGCCCAGTCGATGCTGCGGTCCTGCAGGTAGGCGGTCATCAGGCCGATGCCCGGCTTGCGGGTGGGCGCGTTGTCCTGCGGCCAGCTGCAGTCCACCAGCACGTCACGGAAGCGGATGCCCTGGCTTTCGAAGATCTGCAGCATCAGGTCATTGGGGCCGTCGAAACTGGCGCGCGGATAGCTTTCGCTGCCCAGGCCGTCCTGGTTGGTGACGATCACGAACTGGTAACCGGCGTCGCGCAGCTTCAGCAGCGCCGGGATCACGTGCGGCACGAAGCGCAGCTTCTCGTAGGCGTCGATCTGGAAGTCGGCCGGCTCTTCGATGAGGGTACCGTCGCGGTCGATGAACAGGATGGGGGTCATGCAGCAGCCCTCCGGGCCGACAGGGCCGCGAGCACGCGGTCGTTCTCTTCGGGGCTGCCGATGCTGATGCGCAGCGCATCGCCCAGCTGAGGCGCGGCGCGCTGGTCACGCACCACCACTCCGGCAGCCAGCAGCGCATCGAAGGCGGCCTGCGCATCGGCGAAGCGGACCAGCAGGTAGTTGCCGGACGAGCGGTACACGCGGCGCACGCCGGGCAGACCCGGCAGGGCGGCGGACAGGCGCTCGCGCTCGGCGATGACCGTGGCCACGCGTTCGGCGGTACGCACAAGGGCAGCCGGTTGCAGCGCCTGCACGGCCACCTCGGCGCACGGCGTCGGCACCGGGTACGGCGCCTGGCAACGGCGCAGCACGGCAATCAGCTCCGGCGCGGCAATGAGGGTACCGATGCGCGCCGCTGCCAGTGCGTGCGCCTTGGACAGGGTGCGCAGCACCGCCAGGTTGGCATGCACGTCCAGCAGCGTGGTCGCCGAGGCACGCTGCGCATACTCGACATAGGCCTCGTCAACCACCACCAGGGCCTGCCCACGGAGTGCAGTCGCCACGCGTTCGATCTCGGCCAGGCTGATATCGCTGCCCGCCGGGTTGGAGGGCGCGCACAGGAAGACCAGCCTCGCACTATGCTCCCGTGCCGTGCGGATGACCGCGTCGAGATCGGCGCACAGGCCGTCCTCGCCATCGACCAGCGGCACGTCGATCAACGGCGCACCCTGCAGGCGCGCGCAGACGGCATACATGCCGAACACCGGCGAGGTCACCAGCACGCCATCGCGACCCGGCACGCACAGGGCGCGCACCAGCAGATCGATGGCCTCGTCGCTGCCACGGCCGACCAGCAACTGCTGCGGCTGCACGCCATACAGCGCCGCCAGGCCTTCGCGCAGCGCCAGCGGCTGCGGCTCGGGGTAGCGCCGGCTGCTGCCGGCAGCATCAGCCGGGTTGGCCCAGGCCGATTCATTGGCGTTCAACCAGACCTCGCCCTGCACGGCGGCGCTGCGTGCCGAACTGTAGCCGGCAAACGCCTGCAGGTCCTGGCGCACCAGCGCCAGCACGTCATCGATGCCGGCGCTCATGCCGCGGCCTCCATGCGCAGGGCCACCGCACGTTCATGTGCGTCGAGGCCTTCGGCGCTGGCGATGATGCGCGCGCAACCACCGATCGCGGCCAGGCCAGCGGCGCTGGCGCTCTGCACGCTGATCAGGTTCTGGAAGCTGGCGACGCTGACGCCGCTGTAGGCGCGTGCGGCACCGGCAGTGGGCAGCACGTGGTTGGTGCCGCTGCAGTAGTCGCCCAGTGCCTCGGGGGTGTAATCGCCAAGGAACACCGAGCCAGCGGCCTGCACCTGGCCCAGCCAGTCGCGCGGCTCGCGCAGGGCCAGGATCAGGTGCTCGGGGGCGTAGCGGTTGCTGATCGCGAAGGCATCTGCCAGCGCATCCACCTGGATCAGCCGCGAGGCCGACAAGGCTTGGCGTGCGATGTCCTGGCGCGGCAGCAGCGCGACCTGGCGCTCCACTTCGGCCTCGACCGCAGCGACCATCGCGACATCGTCGGTCAGCAGCAGCACCTGCGAATCCGGGCCGTGCTCGGCCTGTGACAGCAGGTCAGCCGCTACGAACGCCGGGTTGGCACCGGCATCGGCGATGACCAGCACCTCCGAAGGACCGGCCGGCATGTCGATGGCGGCGGCGCCGTCCTGTGCGACCTGCTGCTTGGCTTCGGTGACGAAGCTGTTGCCCGGCCCGAACAGCTTGTCGCAGGCCGGGATGCTGGCCGTACCGTAGGCCATCGCAGCGATGGCCTGGGCACCGCCCAGCTTGAACACGCGCTGCACGCCGGTCAGGCGCGCAGCCACCAGCACCGCCGGATCGGCCGTGCCATCGGTGCGCGGCGGCGTGCACAGCACCACCTGCGGGCAGCCGGCCAGTTGCGCCGGCACGCCCAGCATCAGCGCGGTGGACGGCAGCGGCGCACTGCCGGCCGGCACGTACAGACCGACGCGGCCGATCGGCCGCAGCATGCGTTCGCAGACGACGCCGGGCGCGGTTTCCACCGAGTAGCCCTTGCCCATGCCCGCTTCGTGGAAGCGCGTGATGCGCTCGGCGGCTTCGACCATGGCCTGGCGCAGCTCGGCCGGAACGGCGGCCTCGGCGGCGGCAAATTCGGCATCGCTGACTTCAAACGATGTCAGTTCGACCCGATCAAAACGGGCGGTGATGGCGCGCAGCGCCTCGTCCCCCTGCGCGCGCACCTGTGCGATCAGCGCAGCCACGGCATCGCGGGTCTGCTGTGCCACGGTCTGCACCGGGCGGGTCAGCGCCGCGCTGCGCGCGGCTTCATCAAGTTGCGACCAGATCAGACGATTCATGCCAGCGACCGCTCCACGCTCAATACCATCAGGCCCTGTGCGCCGGCGCGCTCCAGTTCTTCCATGCGCTGCCAGGTCAGCGGACCCGGGCACATGGTCTGCAGGCGCAGTGCACCGCCATCTGCAGGCAAACGCACCAACGGTTCGGCATCGGCCAGCAGCTGCGCCAACGCATCCACGCGGTCTTCGCTGGCACGGAACATCAGCAGCTTGCGGTCCTGCTTCTGCACCACGCCGTCCAGGCGCCGCAGCAGCATGCTGCGCAGCCCGGCACGTGCGTCGTCGGGCACGCGCACCGCACCGGCCAGCACGGCTTCACTGTCCAGCAGGTTGTGCACCGGGGTGAGCTGGTTGGCACGCAGGGTGGCGCCGCTGGACACGAGGTCGCAGATCAGCTCGGCGGTGCCCAGGCGCGGGGCGATTTCCACCGAACCGGAGAGCTCGACCACCTGTGCGTCCACGCCCTGATCGGCCAGCCACTGCTTGAGGATGGCCGGATAGCTGGTGGCGATGCGGGTGCCGGCCAGCTGCGCCGGGCCTTCCCACTGCCATTCCTCGGGCACGGCCAGCATCAGCCGGCACTGGCCGAAGCCGAGCCCGCGCAGGGCCTGGTAGGCGTCGGGCAGGCCGATCTGGCGGCGCGCGGCGGCCTGTTCGTCCAGTTCGTTGCGGCCGACGATGCCAAGGTCGCAGACGCCATCGGCGATCAGGCCGGGGATGTCGTCGTCGCGCACCAGCAGCAGGTCCACCGGCAGCGATTCGCCGTAGCAGAACAGCTTGTCGCGGCTTTCGCGCCAGCTCAGGCCGCAGGCGCTGAGCAGGTTGCGGGCGGGTTCGGCCAGACGGCCACTCTTCTGGATGGCGATACGCAGCCGGTCTCGCGCCGGCGCTGCCTGGGTTGCACTCATGGGGGAGGTCTCGAAGTTCGGTACGGGGCGCGGGTCAGCGCGAAGCAAGGCGGTCGATGGCAGCGGCATAGCCTCGATGGCCATGCTCAAGCGTGCGTGCGACCCGTCCGGTGGTGGTCACGCTGACGCCGGTGCGTTCGTGGATCTCGCGGTAAGGCACGCCCTGCTGCAGCAGCGGCACCACTTTCCAGCGGTCGGCCATGGCTTCCAGCTCGGCCGGGGTGCAGAGGTCACGCAGGAAGGCCTCGACCTGGGCCGGTTCGCGCAGGGCAGCGAAGGCCTGGGCCAAGGCTTCCAGGTCGGCCTGCGGGTCTTTGGCGGTGATGTCGGGGCGGGCTTTCACGGGCGGATTTCTTGCATCAATGTAATAGCGTGTTAGTACATTAGCGCATTCTTGCGCAGTGCGTCAAATCGAGGGATCCCTCTACCCACGGTAGTGCCGGCCGCTGGCCGGCAGCCTCAAAGGCAAAAGCTGGGCTACTGAGGGTTAGCGGGCCGGATCCGGCTTTTGTAGAGTCGAGCCATGCTCGACTGCCTTCCCGGAAACGAAAACGCCCACCGGGTGGTGGGCGTTCTACGTTGAAATCACGCCGCTGGCGGCACTCAGGGCTGGCAGCGGACCTCCGCCTGCAGCGCGCCGCGCCGCAGGCACTCCCCGAACAGGCTGCCCTGCCGGCTCGGCAGGGGCTGGATGTTCTCCAATGCCCCTGCGCCTGCAGGACACGCCCCCGAGGCCAGGGCCTGCAAATCCGCCTCAAGCTGCGCGCGGTCGATCACATGGCAACGATCGACCTGCAACCGGTACTGCGCCTTCCCGATCCGGGCGCTGTGCAGCGCGGGATCACTCTGGCAACCCGCCAGCAGGAGCACGCTCAGCGCCCCTGCGGCGGCCCGTATCACGCCATGACCTTCGACTGCTCCAGCTCGACCTGCAGGGTGCTGGCCAGTTCATCGCGGGAAACTTCGAACTGCTGCTCGCGCACCAGGTCCTTCACCGCCACCACCCCACGGGCGAGTTCGTCTTCGCCAGCCAGGACCACGAAGCGGATGCCGGCCTTGGCCGCGTACTGGAACTGCTTGCCGATCTTCTTCGGCTCCATCTGCACTTCGGTGTTGATGCCACCACTGCGCAGGCGGCGGGCAATGTCCAGCGACTGCGCCATGCCCTGCTCGTCCATCAATGCCACCAGTGCCTGCACGCTGCTGGCTTCGATGCCATCGATCAGGCCGGCTTCGCGCAGCTGCCAGAACAGGCGCGACAGGCCGATGGAAATGCCCACGCCCGGCAGCTTGGACTTGCTGTAGTGGCTGGCCAGGTCTTCATAACGGCCGCCCGAACAGATCGAGCCGATCTGCGGGTGGTCGGTCAGCGTGGTCTCGTAGACGGTGCCGGTGTAGTAATCCAGGCCACGGGCGATGGAGAAGTTCAGGCAGTACGCGGTTTCCGGCACGCCCAGCGCCTGCACCAGCTGCAGCACTTCGCGCAGCTCGGCAACGCCATTGCGCAGGGTTTCCGACGAGGCGCCACCGGCTTCCAGCGCAGCCAGCTGCGCCAGCGCATCCTCATGGCCCTTCGAACGCACAGCAACGAACGCCAGGATCTTCTCGACCTGCTCGGCCGGAATCTCGAAGCCCTCGCCCACCAGCGTCTCGCGCACGTAATCGGCGCCGCGCTTGTCCAGCTTGTCCACCTCGCGCAGCACGGCCAGCTGGCGCTCGCCTTCGGCCACGCCCAGGCTTTCGAAGAAACCACGCATCAGCTTGCGGTTGTTCAACTGGATGCTGAAATCACCGATGCGCAGCTCGGAGAACACGGCGTGGATGACGGCCAGCACTTCAGCGTCATAGCGCACGCTCAGGCTGTCCTTGCCGATCACGTCGATGTCGCACTGGTAGAACTCGCGGAAACGGCCGCGCTGGGCACGCTCGCCACGGTACACGCGCTGCATCTGGTAGCGGCGGAACGGGAAGGTCAGCTCGTGCTCGTGCTCGGCCACGTAACGCGCCAACGGCACGGTCAGGTCGAAGCGCAGCGCCATCTCCGGCAGCGAACGGTCGCCCGATTCGGCAGCATTGGCCAGCGCGCCGGTGGACTGCACGAAGTACACCTGGCGCTCGGTTTCGCCACCGGACTTGGTCAGCAGCACGTCGGACAGCTCGAACACCGGCGTTTCCACCGGCAGGAACCCGAAGCGCTCGTAGTTTCGGCGGATGACGTCCAGCATGCGCTGGAACGCAATCTGCTCGCGCGGCAACAGTTCAAGGGTGCCGGGCGGGGTACGGGGCTTGATCACGGGCGGAACTCCTGCAGGAACGGGGACGTGGGAGGGGGCGACATTCTACCGCCCCGCATGGCTCAGCCGCCGATCAGGGGCCATAAGGCCGCATGAAGTATCATAAAGCCCTCTCCCGCCCGTGATACGCCCCCGCACCATGTCCCGGCCTTCCGGCGCCCCGTCCGCCGCCCACGACTCCGCCGCGCCGTCCTGCTCCACGCTGGACTGCCTGCACTGCTCGGTCCGCCACCTGGCGGTCTGCTCGGCGCTGTCGCCCGATGAGGTGCAGGCGCTGGAACAGGTGACGGTGTCGCAGCAGGTGGCCATCGGCGCAACCCTGGCCCGCACCGGCGAAGAGCGCCAGCATGTCTATACATTGACGGCCGGCGCGCTGCGGCTGGTGCGCACGCTGGCCGATGGCCGCCGCCAGATCAACGGTTTCGTGCTGCCCGGCGACTACCTGGGCCTGAGCGGCAGCGACCACCACCGCCACGATATCGAGGCCATCGCCGACAGCCGCGTCTGCCGCGTGGCCCTGCCGCAGATGAAGGCGCTGCGCGGCCGCTACCCGCACCTGGAGCGCAAGCTGCTGCAGCGCGCCTGCCAGGAACTGGATGCCGCGCAGGACGCCGCGCTGGCACTGGCCCGCCTGCAGCCGGCGGAAAAGCTGGCCGACTTCCTGCTGCGCCTGGCTGCACGCGAGGCCAAGCTGGGTGGCGATGGCCTGCGCGTGTCGCTGCCGATGGGCCGCGGCGATATCGCCGACCACCTGGGCCTGACCATGGAAACGGTCAGCCGCACTTTCACCAAGCTGCGCCAGCAGGGCCTGATCGCCCTGCCCCATCTGAGCGTGGTGGAGATCCTCGACGAGGACGGGCTGCGCGAGCTGGCGGGCGAAGGCCTGGCCTGACCGTTTCGCAGTTGACGGCGTTGCCGGCCAGCGGCCGGCACTACCCGCCGGGCGTGGCCCGGCGCTACCGACGCAACAACACCTCGCGCAGGGCGTCGTAATCGGCCGCCAACGGTTCGGCATGCGCCGGCCGCTGCAGCAGCGCCGCCAGCGCCGGCGGCACCGCCACGGCTTCGCCGATCAGCGGCTCCACCACTGCCTCGAACTTGGCCGGGTGCGCGGTGGACACCACCGCCCAGTCCCCCTTGGCACCGCGCGCCCGCAGATCCTGCAGCACCTTCACCGCAGTGGCGGTGTGTGGGCAGAACAGTTCGCCGCTGCTGGCATGCGCACTGGCAATGGTCGCGCGGATGGTCACATCGTCCACCGCGAATGCCCGGAACGCGGCACGCAGTTCGGCATCGTCATCGGCATACAGCCAGCGCAGGCGCTCGAAGTTGCTCGGCGCCCCCACATCCATCGCGTTGGCGACGGTGGCGACGCTGGCCTGCGGCTGGTACGCGCCGCCATTGAAGTACGCCGGCAGCACCGCATTGGCATTGGTGGCCAGCACGATCTGCCCGATCGGCACGCCCAGCGCACGCGCCAGCACGGCCGCCATCGCATTGCCCAGGTTGCCGGTCGGCACCACCAGGTTGAGGCGACGCCGCGTGCGCGCGTGATGGGTCAGCGCAGCATGCGCGTAGTAACTCATCTGCGGCAGCAACCGGCCCAGGCTGATGCTGTTGGCCGAACTCAGCGGCACCTGTGCCTGCAGGTCCGTATCGGCCAGCGCCTGCTTGACCATCGCCTGGCAGTCGTCGAACGAACCGGCCACGCGCAGCGCCTGGATGTTGTCGCCGAAACAGCCCAGCTGGTGCGCCTGCCGCGGTGAAACACGGCCATCGGGATACAGCACCACCACGCGCACGCCCGGCTGTCGATGGAACGCCGCCGCCACGGCAGCACCGGTATCGCCCGACGTCGCCACGACGACGGTCAGGTCACGGGCCTTGCCCGCCTGCAGGCGCGACAGCGTGCCGGCCAGGAAGCGCGCCCCGATGTCCTTGAAGGCGGCGGTCGGGCCATGGAACAGCTCCAGAACATGGTCGCCGTCGCGCCCCAGCGGACGCAGCGGCACCGGAAAATCGAAGGCGTCGCGGCAGATCTCCGGCAATGCCGCCTGCAGCGGGTCGCCTTCGAAGAACGGCGCCAGCAACTCGGTCGCGGTGTCGGCCAGGCTCGCACCGGCATGCAGGTCGCGCGGCGCGGGCAGTACGTCAGGCACGTACAAGCCGCCATCCGGCGCCAGGCCGGCGGCAATGGCGGCGCTCAGCCCAACAGCGGGCGCGTGACCACGGGTCGAAACGAATTGCATGAGCTCGGTATCCAGCAAGGGGGAAGGATTCAGCACAGTCGCGCTCCAGCAGCGTCCAGCGGGGAAACCCAGGCATCGCTGTCGAAGCCGGCGGCGGCGAAGGCCGCACGAACGGGCGCCACTGCGGCATGGGCCTGGTCAGCCTCTTCAAACCACGCAAACACACTCGGGCCGGCACCGGAGATGCCCGCGCCCATCGCATTGGCTGCCAGCGCAGCATCGCGCGCGGCCTCGAAGCCAGCGATCAGCGCGGCCCTGCGCGGCTCCACCAGCACATCGCGCAGGCCGGCACGCACCAGGGCTGCATCGCCGCGATGGCAGCCACTGAGCACCAGCGCCAGGTTGGCGCTCTGCGCCACGAACTCGCCCAGCGCATAACTGCCCTGCAGCGCCGCCCGCGCACGCCGCGTCTCGAGCACGGCATGCGGATGCACCAGCAGGCTGTGCCAGCGGGCCGGCACCGGAATCGGCACCAGGCGATCGGCCGTACACAGCGCCAGCCCGCCCAGCAGCAGCGGCCCGACGTTGTCGCCGTGGCGGCCGCCGCTGGCCACCGCCTCGCCATCCAGTGCGTGCGGATACAGCGCCTCGCGTGGCAGCGGCGCGTCCAGCAACGCGTTGGCGGCCACCAGTGCGGCCACGCACGAGGCCGCCGAACCGCCCATGCCGGAGCCGAACGGGATGCCCTTGTCGATCTCGATGGCAAAGCCATGGGAAAGACCGAGCCCTTCGCGCAGGGAGATCAGCGCCGCGCCGGCCGTATTGCCCGGCGCGTCCAGCGGCAGGTCCACAACGCTGCCGCGGATGGCGTCGATGCGCACGGCCGGTTCATCAATGCGGCGCACCGTCACGGTATCGCCGATACCGGCGATCGCATGGCCGAGGATGTCGAAGCCCACCGCCACGTTGGCCACCGACGCGGGGGCGAATGCGCGAGCAATCACAGCCGCGCCCCCTCGCCGGCCGCCACGCGCAGCAGGTCGGCGAACACACCGGCGGCAGTGACTTCCGGCCCGGCGCCCGGTCCCTGCACCACCAGCGGGTTGTCGCAGTAACGGCGCGTGCGGAACTGCACGACGTTGTCGGTCAGGCGCAGGTTGGCGAAGGTGTGATCCGCCGGCAGCTCCTGCAGCCCCACCGACGCACCGTCTGCGCCGAGCCGGGCGACATAGCGCAGCACCGCACCACGCGCCCTCGCCTCGTCCAGCCGCTGCAGCAGGCTGGCATCGGATTCGCCCAGGCGGGCCATGAAGTCATCCACGCTGCCATCGCGCAGCAGCGCCGGCACCAGGCTTTCCACCTGCACCTGCTCCAGGCTGAGCGCATGGCCGGCCTCGCGGGCAAGGATCACCAGCTTGCGGGCCACGTCCACGCCGGACAGGTCGTCGCGCGGGTCCGGCTCGGTGTAGCCCATCGAACGTGCCTGCGCCACCAGCTCGGAGAACGGCTGGCTGCCATCGAAGCGGTTGAACAGCCAGGCCAGCGTGCCGGAGAAGATGCCTTCCACGGCGAGCACTTCATCGCCGGTGTCGACCAGGTCGCGCAGCGTGGTGATCACCGGCAGCCCGGCACCGACGGTGGCCTCGTAGCGGAAGCGCGCGCCACTGGCGGCGGCAGCGGCATGGATGCGCTGGTAGCGCGACAGCGGACCCGAGCCGGCCTGTTTGTTGGGAGTGACCACATGGATGCCGGCCGCCAGCCAGCCTTCGTAGCGCTCGGCCACTTCGGCGCTGCCACTGCAGTCGATCACCACCGCGTGCGGCAGGTGCGCGGCCAGCAGGTGTTCGGTGAAGGCGTCCAGATTGCTGGCCTGGCCATCGCCGTGCAGCGCCTGCCGCCAGTCGGCGTGCAGGACATCGGCTTCCAGGCGCATGCGCGAGCGCGAGGCCAGCGCACGCAGGCGCAGATCGACGTTGGCCTTGGCCAGCAGCTGCGGGCGCGCGGCCAGCAACTGGTCCAGCAGCGCGGCGCCGACATTGCCCGGCCCGATCACCCCCACCGCGAACGTCTGCGGCGACAGCCAGAAGCCGGCATGCGCGGCACGCAGGGCACGCGTTGCATCGACACTGGCCACGGCCACCGAGATGTTGCGCTCGGACGAGCCCTGGGCGATCGCCAGGATGTTCACCTGGGCACGGCCGAGGGCCTCGAACAGGCGCGCGGCCACGCCGGGCTGACCGGCCATGCCATCACCGACGGCAGCCAGCACGCTGACGCCCTCGCCGACCTGCACGCGCTGCACCTGGCCCACCGCCAGTTCGTGGGCAAAGGCCTGCAGCAGCGCCTCACGGCCACGTGCAGCTTCACCGGCCCGCACCACGCAGCAGATCGAATGTTCGGACGAACCCTGCGAGATCATCACCACCGACACCTGCGCCTGGCGCAGTGCCGAGAACACCCGCTCGGCCGTGCCGGGCACGCCCATCAGGCCGGTGCCTTCCAGATTCAGCAGGGCCAGATCGGGGCTCAGGGTCAGGCCCTTCACCGGCCCGCGCGGCGAGCGCTGGGCGCTGATGCGCGTGCCCGGGTGCGCCGGGTGGAAGGTGTTGCGGATGAAGATCGGCAGGCCGAGGCGGATGGCGGGCGACATCGTCTGCGGGTGCACGACCTTGGCCCCGAAGTAGGCCAGCTCGCAGGCCTCGTCGTAGCTCAGCGCCTCCAGCTGGACCGCCTCGGGTACCAGCCGCGGATCGGCAGAGAGGACGCCGTCGACGTCGGTCCAGATATGCAGCTCATCGGCGTTGAACAGCGCGGCGAAGATCGCGCCGGAGTAGTCGCTGCCATTGCGGCCCAGCGTAGTGATGCGATCCTCGCGGTCACGGGCGACGAAGCCGGTGGCGACCACGCGCGACTGCGGGTGCTGCAGGCGCCATTTCGCCAGGCGGTCGGCACTGGCCTCCCAGTCCACGTCCACGCCCAGCTCGCCGTGCCCGACCACCAGCACATCGCGCGCGTCCAGCACTGCACAGTCCTCGCCGAGCGCCTGCAGGTGCGTGCCCAGCAACTGCGCGGAAAACACTTCGCCCAAGCCCTGCACGCGGTCCAGCACCTCGCACGGCAGTTCGCCGATCACCGCCAGCGCACCCAGCACTTCGGCCAGCTGGTCGAACCGCACGTCGATCCATTCAACGGTCTCGCCCACCTGCTCACCGAGCAGGGCCACGGCGGCACCACGGTGGCGCGCGCGCAGCGCATGCCAGGCTTCGCGCCAGCCGGCGTCACCACGCGCCGCCAGCTGGGCCAGCTCGATCAGCGCATCGGTGACACCCTTCATCGCCGAAACGACGGTGACCTGCAGCGGCTCGGCCCGCGCCAGCAGCAGGCCGGCCACATGGCGGTAGCGTTCGACGCTGGCCACCGAGGTGCCACCGAACTTGTGCACGACAGTGGACGGTGCGGCCAGGTCGGCCGGGGCAGCGGGATGGGCGGGGGCGTGGGAAGACATGCAGACCTCGGTAGGAGGCCCCGTCGCATGCAGGTGTTGGGTCTCCCCGTCACCTGGATGGTGCGGGGCCGTTGTTTTCGGGAGTTACACGAAGACGACGGGCCGCACCAGGGCAGTGGTGGCGGTGGTGGTAATAATGGTGGTGATGGTGACCAGCGCAGTCGAACCGCCCGCGGTGGCGGGGGCAATCAGGCTGGCGAGGGCGGCATCGAAGACCATGGCGCACAGAAAACACCGTGCGCCGGGGGCCTGTCAAGTGCTGCGATGCAAAAATCGTTTGTTTCGATCATCGCTCAACGTGCAGCCATTTGGTTGCAATTGAGACAAAGCGCGCATCAGAGCGCTTGACGCTGGCAATCAGCCGGCATGTTCGGCGATTGCACGTGGTGCGCGGTGGGCGTGCGCGCACAGCAGGACACCGGCAACCAGGAACACGATCGCCAGCGCCTCCAGCAGGCTCGGCCACCGCCACTGCCACGCAAAGGCATAGAGCAGCGCGAACAAGGTTTCGAACACTATCATCTGGCCGGTCAGGGTCAGCGGCAGCAGGCGGCTGGCGCGGTTCCAGAACGCGTTGCCGATGATCGAAGCGATGACCGCAACACCGGCACTGATTACCCAGAACAGGGTCCACTGCGCAGGCGTGCGGCCCGCGGTCTGGCCGATGAACGCCATCGGCACCAGCAGCAGCGACAGGCCACCGGTGGTGACGCCGGTCAGCAGCGACCAGTCATGGCTGGACAGATCAGCCCGGCGGGCCAGCCAGCGGCTGTTGCCGACCGAGTACAGCGCCCAGGAGAACAGCGCACCGAAGGCGCACAGCAGGCCGATCAGGCGCTGCCGCCAGGGCGTGGCCAGATGCTCGGACATCAGCGACTCCCAGCCCACCAGGGCCACGCCCAGCACACACAAGCCCAACGCGGGCAGCAATTGACTGAGCGGCACGGCGCCCTTTTCGCGCACGCCCACCAGGGTCACCACCACCGGAATCAGGCCGACGATGAGCGAGGCCGCCGCGCCACCGGCCCACTGCACGGCCGTTGCCAGCAGCAGGAAGTAGACCAGGTTACCGGCCAGGCTGAGCCAGAGCAGGCCGATACATTCGGCGCGCCCCAGTTGCGGCGCCAGCCGCTTCCAGCGCGGCAGCAGCAGGATCACCGCGATCAGTCCGTAGACCAGGTAGCGGCCGGCGGACAGCTGCAGCGCGTTGAAGGAGTGGAGCACAGCGGGGGCGAGGAAGACCACGCCCCACAGCGCGCCAGCGGCAACGCCATTGGCGATGCCCAGGGCCATCGGGTTGTTGCGCATGTCAGTTGCTTCGGGGGAGGGAACTGGCCGCGCAGTGTAGGCGGCGACCGGCACGGCGTCTTGACCGAGGCTACTGCCCAATCTGTTCGTAGAGTCGAGCTTGCTCGACTGGCTCATCCGCGAAGCGCAGTCGAGCAAGCTCGACTCTACAAAAGTGCGTCACCGCGCCGCCAGGCGCTTGGGGTCAGGCCGGTCTCGCGGCGCAGCGCACGGGTCAGTGCACTCTGCTCGGAATAGCCCGCTGCCAGCGCGATATCGCTGATCGTCGCCGCGCTGGTCAGCAACGCATGCTTGGCCCAGCGCAGCCGGCCCGCGCTGAGCCAGGCCTGCGGGCTGACCCCGAATTCGCGCTGGAACAGTGCATGCAGCCGGCTTTCGCTGACGCCGACAAAGGCCGCCATGCGCGCCACCGGCCACCCCTGCCCGGGCTCGGCATGCACGGCCGCGCACAGCCCCTGCAGCCGCGCACCACTGCCGGCCGGGGCAAACACGCGCAGCAATTCGGGCAGCATTCCCGGCATGGCACCACCGCCGTTCACCTGGGCCAGGCGCTGGCGCAGCGACAGCGGCAGGTGCAGCCAGCGCTGGCGCCACAGGTGCTCCTGGGTCAGGTCATCGAGCACGCCCGGGCAACAATCGACGATCACGAAACCGTTCGGCCCGTGCGCCATCTGGTCGTGCGCCTCGCCGGCGGCCACGAACGCGCCCTGCAGCAGATCCAGCCGGCCGCCTCGACCTTCCAGCTCGAACTGCAGCTCGCCCTGCAGCGGCAGGACCCACTGTGCGTAGTCGTGGCGGTCCAGGCCCGTTGACTGGCCGTAGTGCCGCAGGTGGAAGATGGCGCCCATGGCGCTAGTGTGCGCGTGTAACACTCGGCGTGCAAAGCGCTGCTATAGTCGGCCTGTCATCCAAAGCAGGGAATGCAGGACATGACCCATTCATACGCACCCGCAGTGCTCGCCGCCACTCTCGGCCTGGCGTTTGCAGCCTCGGCCCAGGCCCAGGAACGCGTGCCACCCGCTCCGCACTGCATGGATGCCGTTGGCGTCCAGGAAGTCGAGCAGGCCTCCCCCCGCTCCATCGCGTTGCGCGCGGCCTCCGGCCAGGCCTATCGCATCGACTTCAGTGAAGATTGCCCGGGGGTCCGCTCTGCCACGACACTGAAGCTGGACGCACCTGCAGGCTGGGCCTGCGGTCGCCCCAGCGAGCGCGTGGTGGTCGACGGCCGCAGCTGCGCCGTCAGCGCGGTCACTCCGGTAGAGGATCGTGACTATGCCAGCGTTGCCCGCGAAAGCGACCGCCTGCTCACCGCCACCCTGCCCGCACTGACCATCAGCGAGCGCAAGGAAGTCCGGCGCGGTTTCGGCGGCTCTCCGTCCTACTGCTTCGCCATCCGCAACGTGCGCTCCTGGTCGTCCGATCAGCAGGGCCTTCTGGTCGAAACCAATCCCCGCCGCAACGGCGGCAACCGGTACTACCGCGTCGACCTTGGCAGCCACTGCCGCCAGCTCGACCGCACGCCGGAAGTGAGCTTCACCTCCGGCATGCAGAATGGACTGATCTGTGGCAACCCCGGTGACCGCATCGTCGCCGCCGAGTTCGTGCAGGGCGACCTGCGCCGGGATGAGTTGGCGCCCCTTCCGCAGTACACCCGCCAGAGCTGCACGATCCAGGCGGTTTACCCGGCCTCCAGCCAGGCGTCCAACTAACCTCCCGTACCGAGGAAGTCAAACGGCTTGCTCGGTACGAACCGGGACAGCGCATCACCGGCGAAGGTGTTGCGCTGGTCCGGGCCGAGGTCGAGCTTGAGGACCTGGCCGCCAAAATCGACCTTGTTCAGATCCACCCAGAACGTATTGGGCGTCAGCGCCGATTCGAAGAAATACAGGCGGCGTTTGTGGTCGGCCACCGTGCGCCAGCGGGTGGACGAGATGTTCGGCTGATCCGGCGTGGTGATGCCGAAGGGAACCGACACGTTGCGGATCACACTGAACACACTGGCCAGCGCCTCCACCGGGTCTTCGGCCTTGGGAATGGCGTTGATGTAGAACGACGCGCGCGCGAAGCGATCTGCCGAGCGATTGGTGCCCGGCAGCATCACCGTACCGCCGATCTCCTTCCAGTACGCATTGAGCGCCAGCTGCTGGTCGAAGATCGGCGAGTTGGTCATGACCTGGTAGCGGCGGTCATGGTGGATGACCTGGCGGCCACCGATGTATTCGACGATGGCACTGTCGCCGCTCGCATCGGACAGCGACAGATGCAGGGTGGCTTGGCGGTCCTCGCCCGGCACCTTGTCGGTGACGATGGCGAACGGCTCGCGCTCCAGTGCAGCCACCGCCTCGGCCACGCTGCCGAAGTTGTCCAGCACGTACTGCGCCCACAGCGAGATGGCCAGCCCCGGCTTGTTGCCGCGCTGCTGCGGGTACTCCGATTCGACCAGCCACAGCAGGTTGGCGACCAGGCCCTTCTCGTTCATGCCGTCGGTGGTGGACACGTCGTAGCCGGTGGCGACCACGCTGCCGTAGCGCGCGGTCCATTTCGCCGATTTCGGCCCGGCCTGGCCGGTGCGTTCAATACCACGCGGCAGGACATAGAGGTTGGTGGCCACGTCCACCTTCCAGTCCATCGAGCGGGCGGTGATCACATCGCCGTTGTCGCCCAGATAGACCGCGCGCGTGCAGGCCCACGCCGGCACCGTTGCTGCCGCCAGCACCATGGCCAGCGCCGCCCTGCCCTGCCACTTCATCCGCTTCATGACGTGCTCCCTTCCCCAGGAAGCCCGATGGGAACCCGCTACGGGTGACAGCGAAGTGAAGCTCGACGCTACCCGGCGCTGAGCACCGGCCGCACGATGGCGCTCAACAGATCCACCGCGGTCGGCACGGCAGGATCGCCCTCCACGGTGCGCGAGAACCCGGACCAGTCACTGGTGGCCAGTTGGCGCAGCTTCAACGCATCGACCGGCAACGCACGCATCGACCAGTACGGGAACTGGCGCTGGCCCAGTCGCCCGCGTGCCAGTTCGACGATGTCCACATGGCTGCCGGCCTGCAGGATGCGCTCGTACACCGAGTCGATGCCATCGGGCGGGCCTTCGATGTACTGCAGGAAACGCTGTCCATCGTGCAGCAACACGCCCGTCACCCCGGCCATCCGGTTGAACCGGGTGGCATCGTTCACCAACGTCTGCAGGCGTTCGGCGGAAAGATCCGGCCGGGCCTGGCTGACGTAGGCAATGGCGCGTAGTGGCATGAAGCATCCTTGGCAACGTGAGTCGCCACGGTAGCAGCTACGGACGAGCCCGTCTCAGTTCGTTCCGGCACTCCCTGAAGAATTCAGTTAACGGCCAATGCGGGTGTCGGCGCGGCGTGGCAGCACCGCTTCGAACACCACCTGGCCCTGCTCGTTGCGCGCACTCAGGCGTCCGCCATGAGCAGCAACGAACTGGTCGACGATGTACAGGCCAAGGCCGAGGCCCTTGCTCTGGTGGAAGCTGGCCTTGAACGGCTCGAACAAGCGCGGCAGCAGCGCTTCCTCGATATGCCCGGCATTGCGCACGCGCAGCGTCACCACGCGCGTATCGCTGCCATCGACGGCAACGCGCACCACGTCATTGCCACCATGGGTGATGGCATTGCCCACCAGGTTGGCCACCACCTGCCCAAGGCGATCCATGTCGCCGTGCAGCGTGGCATCACCGCTTGCATCGAAGGCGATGCGATCGCTGCCGTGCGCGCTGCCGGCCTCGGCGATCACGGCACGGGCCAGTTCCTCCATGTCGCAGGCACTGGCTTCCAGGCGCAGGCCACCACTGCGGATGCGCGAGAAATCCAGCAGCTGCTCGACCATGCGTGCCATGCGCACGGTGCTGGCCTCCAGGTGCTGCAGGGTCTGCTGCGCGCTGGTGTTGCCCGGCGGCAGCTCCAGCGACAGCTTGTCGGCACACAACAGGATGGCCGACAGCGGCGTGCGCAGGTCATGGGTCAGCACCGCCGCCATCGTCTCGTTCAACTTCAATGCGCGCTCCAGCGCGTCGTTGCGCGACTTCAGCAGCTGGCGCTGCTGGTAGAGCTCGATGAAGACATTGACCTTGCTCAGGATCACCTGCGGCGCCACCGGCTTGTGCAGGAAATCAACCGCACCGCTTTCGTAGCCCTTGAACGCGCGCACCGGGTCATCCGGCGAAGCGGTCAGGAAGATGATCGGCACATCGCGGCTGCGCTGCGAGCCACGCATCAGCTCGGCAAGGGTGAAGCCGTCGATCTCCGGCATGTGCACGTCCAGCAGCGCCAGCGCCACCTCGTGTTCCAGCAGCAGTTCCAGCGCCTGCGCGCCCGAACCAGCCAGCAGCAGGTTGACGCCCTCGCGGCGCAGCAGCGCCTGCATGGCCACCAGGTTCTGCGGCACGTCATCGACGATCAGCAGGTTGACCGGGGTCTGCGACTGCGCAGGGTCCGGTGGCAGCAGGTTCATGCAAACAACTCCTTCAAGCGACGGCACATCAATTCAAGAGGCAGCACGGCGTCAGCGCCGGCGTGCTGCAGGGCGGAGGCCGGCATCATCGATGCCTCAGCCTCCTCGGGGCATTGCAGCCAGGCGCGGCCACCGGCGGATCGCACCGCAGCCACGCCTTCACTGCCATCGCTGCTGGCACCGGTCAGCAGCACCGCCAGCAGCTGCGGACCGAAAATGGCCGCGGCAGACTCAAACAGCGGATCGATGGCCGGGCGCGAAAACAGCACCGGTTCATCCATCGACAGCGCGATGGTCTGCGCGTCTTCCACCAGCAGGTGGTAGTCAGGTGCGGCGAAGGTCACCGTCGCGGGCTGCAACGGCTGCTTGTCCTCCGCCTCGCGCACGTCCAGCGCGCAGTACGGCGCCAGCACCTCGGCGATGCGGCTGCTGCGGTCGCGCGGCAGGTGCAGCACCACCAGCACCGGTATCGGCAGGCCGGCCGGCAACGCGCCCAGCAACGCCTGCAGTGCCGCCACACCGCCGGCAGAAGCACCGACCACCAGCAGGTGCGGGCGCGGGGCGGCCATCACACCACCTTCCGGTACAGCCGGTGCTCGCGCGAGCAGGCTTCGAACGCATCATGGTGGCGACCGAACTGCAGCGACTCCTTGCTGCCCAGGCCGAGGAAGCCGCGATGCACCAGCGCCTCGCGGAACAGGCCCACCGCGCGGTCCTGCAGGTCGCGGTTGAAATAGATCAGCACGTTGCGGCAGGACACCAGGTGCACTTCGGAAAACACCGTGTCGGTGGCCAGGCTGTGGTCGGCAAATACCACGTTGCGGCGCAGCTGGCGGTCGAACACCGCACCGTCGTAGGCGGTCGCGTAATAGTCCGACAGCGAGCCGGTGCCACCGGCGGCCAGGTAGTTGCGGCTGAACTGCGCCAGGCGGTCGATGCTGTAGGCACCGGCTTCGGCCGTGGCCAGCGCCGCCGGATTGATGTCGGTGGCGTAGACGATGCTGCGCTCCAGCAGTCCTTCCTCGTGCAGCAGGATGGCCAGCGACCAGACCTCTTCACCGGTACTGCAGCCGGCCACCCACAGCTTCACCGACGGGTAGGTGCGCAATACCGGCACCACCTGCTCGCGCAGCTGCTTGAAGTAGGCCGGGTCGCGGAACATCTCCGAAACCTGCACGGTAAAGAACTGCATCGCCTGGGCGAACAGGTCCGGTTCGTGCAGCAGGCGGTGCTGCAGGTCGACCAGGCGCTCGCAATCGTATCGCTGCATCGCCTGGCGGATGCGCCGCCGCAGCGAAGACACCGCATAGCTGCGGAAATCGTAGTGGTAGCGCTGGTACAGCGCCTCCAGCAGGACCTTCAGCTCCAGGTCGAACAGCGCCTGTTCGTTCATTGGCGCGAGCACCAGACCCGGCACAGCGACACCAGCTTGTCCACGTCGATGGGCTTGGCGATGTAATCGTTGGCACCGGCCTGCAGGCAGCGCTCGCGGTCATCGGGCATGGCCTTGGCGGTCAGCGCGATGATCGGCAGGTCCTGCAGGTGGCGCTGTGCCCGGATCTCGCGCATGGCGGTCAGGCCATCCTTCTCCGGCATCATGATGTCCATCAGCACCAGGTCGACCTCGCGCTGGGCCAGGCGGTCGACCGCCTCCTGCCCGTTGCGCGCGATCTCCAGCGTCACGCCCAGCGGTTCGAGCACGCTGGACAGGGCGAAGATGTTGCGCACGTCGTCCTCGGCCAACAGCACGGTGCGGCCATCGAGCACGGTGTCGCGGCGGCGGGCCTCGCGCAGCAGGCGCTGCTGGTCGCTCGGCAGGCTGGCCTCGACGCTGTGCAGGAACAGCGTCACCTCGTCGAGCAGGCGTTCGGGCGAGCGCGCGCCCTTGATGATGATGCTCTTGGAATAGCGGCGCAGGCGCTGCTCTTCCTCACGGCTGAGCGCGCGGCCGGTGTAGACGATCACCGGCGGGAAGCCGACCTCATCGTTGCCGGCCATGTGTTCCAGCAGGTCGTAACCGCTGCCATCGGGCAGCGACAGGTCCATCACCATGCAGTCGAACGTGACCGTGCTCAGCTGCTCCACTGCGGCGGCCAGGGTACCTACCGCGACGATCTGCAGCTGGTCGCGGCCCAGCAGCAGCTCCAGGTTGCGGCGCAGGTCGCTGTCATCCTCGACGATCAGCAGGCGGCGCACATCGCGCTGGCTGGTCTGTTCCAGCTGCTCGATGGCTGCGGCCAGCCGCTCGCGGGTCGCCGGCTTCACCGCATAACCAATCGCGCCGAGCTCGCGTGCAACCTGGCTGCGGTCCATGGCCGATACCACATGCACCGGAATATGGCGGGTTTCCGGGTTGCGCTTGAGGCGTTCAAGCACGCTCAGCCCGGATACGTCCGGCAGGCCGATATCCAGCAGGATGCCGTTCGGCCGCAGTTCGCTGGCCAGCGTCAACGCCTCTTCCGCCGTCGTTGCCACCACGCAGTCGAAATCAAGTTCGTGCGCCAGCGACACCAGCGCCTCGGCGAAGCTGGCATCGTCTTCCACCGCCAGGATCAGGCGCCCGGCGCGCTGGCGACGGCCGCGGTCATCGGCGACGCTGCTGCTGGCACTGGCCATCGCCGGTGCGGCGGCCATGGCCAGAGGCGCGGCAGCGGCCACGTTCTGCACCGACGCCATCGGCACCGGCACCCTCTCGCCCGGCTCTGCCGGCACTTCGCTGGCCGGTGCGCCCTGCAGCGGCAGTTCCAGGATGAAGCAGCTGCCGCGGCCCGGCTCGCTGTCCACCTGGATGTCGCCCCCCATGCGCACGGCCAGGTCGCGCGAGATCGACAGGCCCAGCCCGGTGCCACCGTAGCGGCGACGGGTGCTGCCGTCGGCCTGGCGGAATGCTTCGAAGATCACCTGCAGCTGGTCACGGGCGATGCCGATACCCGAATCACAGACTTCAAAGCGGATGCGTCCATTGCCGGCGGCGCGCACGTGCAGGCTGACCTTGCCGTGTTCGGTGAACTTCAGCGCGTTGGCCAGCAGGTTCTTCAGGATCTGCTGCATGCGCTGGTTGTCGGCCACCAGCTGCGTGGGCGCCAGCGCATCGGCTTCGATCTGCAGGGCCAGGCCCTTCTGCCGGGCCATCGGCTCGAACGTCTCGCGCAGGCGCTGCAGCACGCTGTCGACTACCACCACTTCGTCGGCCAGTTCGACATGGCCGGCTTCGATGCGCGACAGGTCGAGGATGTCGTTGATCAGCGCCAGCAGGTCGTTGTTGGACGACAGGATCGCGCGGGCGTATTTGACCTGCTCCTCGGTCAGCGTGCCGTCCTTGTTGTCGGCCAGCAGCTTGGCCAGGATCAGCGAACTGTTCAGCGGCGTGCGCAGTTCGTGCGACATGTTGGCCAGGAACTCGGACTTGTAGCGCGAGGTCGCGGCCAGCTCGTTGCTGTTGCGTACCAGCTGGCCCTGCGCCACCAGCAGCGCCTGCTTCTGCGCCTCCAGCTCGTGGGTGCGCTCTTCCAGCTGCACGTTGCTCTGTTCCAGCTCGGCCTGCTGTTGCTCCAGGTGGCCCTGCGACTGCATCAGACTGCGGCTCTGCTCTTCCAGCTCCTCGTTGGCCACGCGCAGCTCTTCCTGCTGCGCCTGCAGTTCCTCGCCCTGCCGCTGCGATTCTTCCAGCAGCACCACCAGCTGCGCGCGCAGCAACGAGGCGCGCAATGCCATGCCGAGCGTCTCGCCACAACGTTCCAGCAGCTCCGCATCCAGGGTGCGCTGGCCCGCTGCCTGCGAACGGCCCAGCTCGACCACGCCCACCACTGTGCCGTCGCTGCTGATCGGCGCCAGGATGCGCTCGCGCACCGTTACCTGGCCCAGGCTGGATTGCAGCTGCAACGCATGCTGGTCGTCGCCCTGCACGTGGCGGATCTGCTGGTCGCGTGCGGTCTGGCCAAGCAGGCCTTCCTGCAGCGTGACCGAGGACGGCAGCCCGCTGGGCAGGGAGACGCCGCCGGTCAACTGCAGCCGGCCACCCTCGATGCGATACATCACGCCCACGTCGGCCTGCAGCTGGCCGGCCAGGCTGGTCATCGCCGCATCGGCAATCTGCTCCGGGCCCAGGTCGCCGCGCAGGCTCATCGACACGGCGTTTTCCGCTTCCTGCAGCCACAGCGCCCGCATGGCCTCGCGCCGCGCGGTAATGGCGCGCGAGACGATCAGCGCGATCATCAGGAAACCGACGCCACCAATGGTGCGGTTGACGAAGGAGAACGATGAGTTGGTGCTGGCCGGGGCGACGTTGTAGCCGATCGCCAACAGGCCGCAGGCGATCACCGCCACCACGAACGGTGCCCGCGCACTGCGCTGGAACACGGTGACGCCAATAGCCATGAAGTACAGCAGCCACACCGCATAGCCCAGCGGAACCACCAGCTCCATTCCGATGGTCGCAGCCAGCAGCACGGCGGCAGCCACCCAGATCCAGCGGTCACGCGTTGTTGCACCAGGACGCATGCGAGTCGGTTCCAGAGCACGAAAGGTCGATGATGTTACTCCTTGTCGCATTCAGCCGCATACGACCAATGGCACACGCACCGCGTGCACAAATCCTTCACGCTCGCCTGCCTACGGTCGCATCCCTTACAGGGGTATAACTGATTTCTACGTGGACGCTCTTGCTTCTACGCCTTCCGTGCTGACGGACACGTCCCGCCAACTGCGATTGCTGATCGACAGCGTTCGTGACCATGCCCTGTACCTGCTTGACCCCCAGGGCATCGTCTGCAGCTGGAACCCGGGCGCCGAACGGATCAAGGGCTACCGTGCCGACGAAGTCATCGGCACCCACTTCAGCCGCTTCTACCTGGCCGATGAACGCGATGCCGGCGAACCGCAGCGGCTGCTGCACCTGGCTGCACAGAACGGCCACGTGGCCAGCGAGGGCTGGCGGGTACGCCGCGACGGCTCATCGTTCAGGGCCAGCATCGTCATTGAAGCGGTGCGCGAGAACGGCGAGCTGCTGGGCTTCGTCAAGATCACCCGCGACATCACCGAGCACTGGCAGGCCCAGCGCCTGCTGCGCGACGCCCAGCGGGCCCTGCGCCAGACCCAGCAGTTCGAGACCGTGGGCCGGCTCAGCCGCGGCCTCTCCCACGAGTTCAACAACCTGCTGACCACGGTTGGCAACGCACTGGACCTGTTGTCGCTGCGGCTTGGCAGCGATGCCCGCGCCGCCGAGCTGCTGGCCACCGCACAGGCCGCGACCGACCGTGGCTCGCTGCTGACCCGGCAGCTGCTGGCCTTCAGCACCGGCCAGACGCTGATCCGCGAGCCGCTGGACATCAACCAGCAGATCCGCGAATGGCTGCCCGGCCTGCGCAGCGCCTGCCCAACCGGCGTAACCGTGGAAGCCGACCTGGCCCCGGGCCTGCCCCTGCTCAGCACCGACCCGCTGCAGCTGCAGACCGCGCTTGCCAACCTTGTGGCCAACGCCGCCGACGCCACCCTGGACGGCGGCCGCGTCCTGGTGGCCACCGCGCTGGAGCACCGTCTGGATCCGGACGCGGACACCGCGCTTCAGCGTCGATATGTGACACTAAGCGTCTGCGACGAGGGCCATGGCATGGCCCCGGACATCGCTGAACGGGCCACCGAGCCCTTCTTTACGACCAAGGACATCGGCAAGGGCAGCGGTCTGGGCCTGAGCCAGGTGTTCGGTTTTACTACCCAGAGCGGCGGCTTCGTTGATGTGTCCACCACGCCCGGTGTCGGCACCACGGTCAGCCTGCTGCTACCCGCAATGGAGGACCCTGCCCATGACTGATGACACGCTCCGCGTATTGATGGTGGAGGACCAGTCCGATCTGCGCGAGATGATCGGCCTGGCGTTGCGCGATTTCGGCATCGATGTGGCAACCACGTCCGACGGCCACGAAGCGGTCGCCCTGATGCAGGGCGGGGAGCGCTTCGACGTGGTGTTCAGCGACGTCAGCATGCCCAATGGCATGTCTGGCATCGAGCTGAGCGAACACGTGGCGCGCGACCAGCCGCACGCGCGGATGATCCTGTCGTCCGGCTATGCACGCTCGCAGCTGCCGCCGCTGCCCGACCAGGTGGAGTTCCTGCCCAAGCCTTACCGGCTGCGCCAGCTGGTGGAATTGCTGCAACAGAGCTGAAGCATCCACGCATGGCGTGGATCTACTGGGCGATCACGCATGGCGTGGATCTACTGGGCGACCACGCATGGCCCGGGATCACCCCCCGAAGGTCTGCTGGTTCAGGTCCACCCAGCCGGTCCACATCAGCTGGATGCCGATGCACAGCAGCACGAACGCCACCAGCTGCTGCATGACCACCGCACCGGTCGGCCCCAGCCGGGCAACCAGCACGATCGAATTGCGCAGGATCAGGTAGATCACCGACACCACCAGCAGCGCCCCGCCCACGGCAACAACCACGCCGGACAGCAGGTGCAGCGGCGTCACCGATTCGACATGGGTGCCCAAGGTGATACAGGCGGCAATCGTGCCCGGCCCGGTGGTGAGCGGGAACGTGAGTGGAAAGAAGCTCTTGCGCTGCAACTCGTGGTCGGCCATCGCCGAGGCCTGCTCTTCCGCCGCGCTGGGCGGATCGTCCACGCGCGCCCCCAGCATGCGCCACCCCGCAGCCGCCACCAGCAGTCCGCCACCGATGCGCACCACTGGCAGCGAAATGCCGAACAGCGACAGCACGTAAGTGCCTACCAGCATCGCCACCACGATCACGATGAAACTGTTGAAGGCAATCTGCCGGGCCAGGCGCTTGGCCACCTGCCGCCGGCCGCCCACGGTCGACACGAAGATCGACGCCGTGCTGAGCGGATTGATGATCGGCAACAGGGTGACCGGCACCAGGATCAGCTCACCGGCCACCGTAGCAAGCACATCGGGCAAAGGCATCATGCGCTCCGCTGGAATCTTGCCCTGCAGGGTCGAGCATGCTCGACTCTACAAAGGCCGGCCAAGCGTTACCAGTACTGGGTGACCAGGATCAGGGCGATGACCGCCGCGACCCCCGCCACGATCCACAGACCGTGCCGCTGGCGAAAACTGGGCTTGGGAGTGCCTGGGGTATTCATTGCACGCATCCAGAGTGGGGAATGTGCATCCACCCTGCTGCAGCGCTCGTGCAATGCACGTGCATGCAGCGCAGCCGCGACGTGAGGCCTCAGCCGACTTCGTCGCGCTCGCGGTCCACCCGCAGGCGACTGACCCGCCAGCCCCCGTGCGAATTGAAGCGCCCGGTGTCACCGGTCAAGCCGTAGCGCAGGGCCAGCCAACCGGCCCGCACCGCCCCTACATGCCACTCGCGGACTTTCCTGTACGCATACCGAAAACGACGTGCTTGCATGGGCACACCCCAAGTGTGATGTTCATCACGATTTTAGGACGATAGCGCGATTTCATTTCCGCCGGAAGACAGCCCCGCCCTGCCGCCCTCAGCGCTTCCGGCGGCGCCAGACCCGGTCGGCGACATGCACCAGGCCGAGCAGGCAGGCGAACACCAGCGCTACCTCACCGATGGCGAGCAACAGGTCCACGGGAATACTCCGGATCAGGGATTGAGACTAGGCCGATGGCCTGCAAATAGCCGCCAACCTGTGCTGCAGGACCACCGTAAGCGCAAATGACCCCACTGTTCTGCAAGGTGATACGCATTTCCGGAACTCCAATCCGCATGAATGCGCGGCCAGAGGCGGCATCGCGCGTCAGGCGCTACATCCGCGACCGCTTGTCTGCCCCGCCACAGACAGCACCGGCCCTCCCCCTCCGCTCAGCCGGGAGCGATGGAAGTCCCGGGCACTCGCTCAACTCACCGGTCGAAGCCGCTATTTCCAGTAAGGGCCCGTCGGTCTGTGTCGAACATCTACACACCCGATCCCACATACTCCACCACCGCTCTTCCGCCAGGACCACTGATGCTTCCCACCGTCTCAAATCCCGACTCCCTGGCCTTCCGGCTGTTCAGGGACTGCGACTGGGTTCAGGGCAAGGGGATGCGTGGCGCAAGTTGCGAGTTCTGCTCAGCTCTCAGCATGATCTTTGATTCCCCCGAGCCGCTCTGGATCGCATGGGGACCTGCTGAAAAGCGTTTCTTCTTCAACGACGCTTACCTGCCCCTTCTGCGCGGGAAGCTCCACGGCGCCATGGGAAATCGCATGGAAGTTGTCTGGAATGATGTCTGGGACGACGTCAAGGACCTGCTTCAGGCAACGTTTGACGGCGAAGCGCAGAGCTTGAAAAACATGAAACTCCGTATGGACCGCGACGGCTTCCTCGAGGATACGGTCTGGACGTTCTCGTATTCGCCGCTGAGGATTCGATCAGGAGAGGTCAAAGGGCTGCTATGCGTCGTGAGCGAGCAGACTGAAATCGTGGCGGAGAGGAGCACGCATAGCCGCCAGGTCGCGCACTTCACGCAGGAAGCCAAAGAAGCAAATCTTGAGCTGGTGGCCGCCAGAGAGCAGCTGCGCCAGAGTCAGAAACTGGAGGCCATGGGCCAGCTCACCGGTGGGGTGGCACACGATTTCAACAATCTGCTTCAGGTCATTGGTGGTTCCGCGGACATGCTCAGGCACGTAGGGGCGCTGACGGCCCAGCAGTCCCGCTATGTCAATGGCATATCCACCGCTTCGGATCGCGCCACCAAACTGACAGCCCAACTGTTGGCATTCGCGCGCCGGCAAAGTCTCACTCCGGAGGTCTTCGATCTGGTCGAAAGCATTCGATCGATTTCAGACATCATTTCGACGCTTGTTGGTGCGCGCATAAAGATCGAACTCGATATGCCGCAACCTCCGATACCCGTGATCATTGACCGCAACCAGCTTGATACGGCAGTGATCAACATTGCGGTCAACGCCAGGGATGCGATCACTGGCAATGGCGTGCTGACGATCCGGGCTGAGGCCTGCGACGCAATCCCTGCCATACGATCTGGCACCCGGGTGTCAGGCAACTACGTAGCGCTCAGCTTCACGGACAACGGCGCTGGCATTGCCGCTGGCGATCTGGAGAGAATTTTCGAGCCGTTCTACACCACCAAAGACGTGGGTGCAGGGACGGGACTCGGATTGAGCCAGGTTTTCGGATTTGTGAAGCAGTCCGAGGGCGACATTGATGTCAAGAGCGTACTTGGCGAAGGCACAACCTTCACCCTTTACCTTCCCCGTAGCGAATTTTCGGGACAACTGGAGAGGGACAGGGAAGGCCTTCAAGATCTGTCCGGCGCAGGCATCTGCGTGCTGCTGGTGGAGGACAATCCAGATGTTGCGGATTTCGCATACAGCGCACTGAAAGGCCTGGACTATGGCGTGGTCCACGCCTACAACGTCGACGAGGCGGTTGCGGAACTGGAAAAGGATCACCGGCGATTCAGCGTCGTGTTTTCCGATGTGGTCATGCCTGGCCGAAGCGGCGTGGAACTGGGCCATATCGTTCGGGAGCGCTATCCGGATTTGCCAGTGATCTTGACCAGTGGGTACAGCGAACTACTCGCTCAGGACCCCAGCCATGGATTCATTCTGCTGAGGAAGCCTTACTCGCTATCGCAACTGGCAAAAGTGCTTGCAGATGTGTGCAGAGAGAGCTGATGGACGAAAAACCGGAGGGGTCACACCACTCCGGATGCGCAGCGCGCAGGTCCGGCTGCAGACCAATCAAATCGTTCATAAATCGCCAATAGCATCAGAGGATGCCCTGGGTCAGTGGCGCTCGCTAGGCATCAGGGGCGGCATCACGCATCACGCCGCGTTGACCGGGCGATAAATAAGACCGTGAATGGCGCCGAGGCGCTGCGCCTTGAGTAAAAGCCTCAACGAAGCACATCCTGTGCTTCGTCGGTGCACGCCTGTTTGTTGCCTGGCGAAGGATCGGACTGCCGGCGGCCGAGGGAGCCAACTACTGACGAGGGGGTGGCGCGCCGCAATCAGCCGCTTGTCGGTGGAGCCCGGGGGTGACCCAAACGACACCTGGCATCCGGCAGACCGAAACTGTCTCTCTCGTCCTTGAAGAGGTGCGTCCGGTGCCTGTTCATAATCGCAAGGAGCAGGTGTAGCTGGCGTGAAAACGGTTACAAGGCTACGGTTTTCGGCAGTTCGAAAGCCAGGTTGCTCCGACCGTGCTGGCGACTATCTGTCCAGTCGCACCTCAGCGCTTCCGGGCCAGCTCCATTACGTGCCTCTCGACCGCAATCATCGCCAGCTGCATGGCGTCGCCCTTGTTGCGGATCAGACCCTGTTCCCGCACCTGCACCGCGACGCCCTCCACGGTGGCCGTGAACTGAAAGACGTCATCCACCTGACTGGTAATGGTGATCAAAAAGCGCTGTCCCTCCACCACACCCCGTACCGTCCGGCGAAACCCCACCGTATTCATGTTCACTCCCCTATCGATCGCGGCTGCCAATCTACGCCACCGCATATCGGACTGAACAGGGCCGGATCTGGCGGTTCAGTACCAGTGGCCACCCAACCTGGATAGAAGCGCCTCAGTCTTGGCCGCTGCGTCCTGCTGCGATTCACCAGGCATCGACAGTCCAACCTGGCCAGGTCCGTCCAGCACATGGAACGAGGTCAACCGCCCTCGCTTCGCCAGGCCAGTTCCGTCGAGACAAACCCGCACCGTAACCGTGCGCCCCCTAATCGTGAAGGTCCAGTCTTCCTGCATGGGCATTCAATTGCCTCCACACCTCCCCCTGCGGGGGTGCGCCTGCAATCGAGCTTATCACCAGAACCGGGCGGCTCGATTGGCCCTGCAGTCGCCGGGAGCCAGCGTCCCTGCAATCGCGCGGGCAGCTTCAATTCCGCCGGCCATCGCAGCCTCTCGCGTTTCAAATGCCGCGCCAGCGTGGACCTGTTCCAGAAATACAGCCTCCCCGGCTGCATAGACCAGGCCCATCGACTTCCACAGGTTCGGCGAGCAGACGTCCTGCCCCGCCACTGCCACCAACTTGAACACACCCTCGTGCACGTCCATGCAGCCCCTCCCTGAGTATGGCGGCCGACATTACTCCGCCTGCCGGGCTCCGCCGTGAAGACGCGACAAGTCGAGTGCATCGCGCGTGCACCTGCACCTCAACGGCAGAGCCAGCCGACGCTCGCTTCGGAACCCCAAGACGAGGTCAATCAGCTGCGGCCACAAGTTCAAGAGCGATTCGCTCACTCACTTGGAGGGCCTCCAGGCACGACCTGGCCTCGATACCCTCCACCTGCCTCTCACCCTTTCCGCGGACCGACACCAGCAGCACATGCCAGCGCTCCGCGTTCTCTCTCAACAGCTCTGTCGTGAACGTGTCGGCTCCAACTGCGAGCGTCACGCGCCGGATGGGATCAACAATATTGTCTGCCACTCTCTTCATGCCCCCTGCTATCACTCATCAAACCAACTAGCCGCCACTCGCAGAGGGATGTACTGCCACCGAGCGCGCTTACCGGCGCTGAGTATCCATCCGCGCAGGAACGGTCCGCAAGGTCCTCGGGGGGGGGGGCTGCATGGGTGCCGCTGAAAACGTGGGCCTCCCGGGCGAAGACAGGCTGAGCGTCGAGTACGTACCGGGAAAGAGGCAGAGCGGACTGATGGCGTCGGGATCCTGAGGCCAGGAGCGCCCAGGTGCTGGCGGGCACCTACAGGGCCCGCGCCACCTGGCCAGCCGACACGCTGAATTCCGGTGAGCGACTGATTCATGGTGACCCCGGCCCGATTCGAACGGGCGACCTTCCCCTTAGGAGGGGTAAGATACACAATCAACACGCTTTGTGCGGCAAGGGTTTCGACGCGATCTTGAGGATCTGGGGCAAATGATTGAGGCAAAACCACCAAAAGCATGGTGACCCCGGCGCGATTCGAACGCGCGACCTGCCGCTTAGGAGGCGACCGCTCTATCCAGCTGAGCTACGGGGTCCAAGTACCGCGTTAAGGATACAGGCAATGGCAAAAATGACCAAGATGAAGAAGCCCACAAGCAGCGTTCCAGGCGTTGCGTTCCGCAGCGACGGATCCCCCCGTTGGGAGGTTCGAATCCGCTGGATGGTCAACGGCGAGAAGCGACACCTTCCGACCGTCCGCTACCCGGTGGACCTGGACGCGCCCAAGGGGGCCGACACCCACATCGATCGGGCGCGCACGGATGCCGAGGTGTACGCCAAGCAGCAACGGCAAAAAATCAAAAGTGACTCATTGGAGTGGTCCAGCGCCGCCCACCACTACACCCTTCGCGGCATTTTGGAACGCTACCGGCAGGAGGTGGAGCAAGGCCTCATCACCACCCAGGAGGACCGCGAGAACAAGCAAATGGCCGGTGAACACGTGCCCATGAAGGCCCACGTGCGCAAGAGCGTAACCAAAGAATTGTCGGCCATTGCCGTGATGCTCGGAACGGCCGCCACTGGGCACAACCGCGACGGCTTTCCCGACATCGTGGACCGGCGGATGGATCAACTGTCCTATGACCTGTTTCACTCCCCCAATACTACGGAGGCATTGAACTGGCGGTTGAAGGGGCAGGACGGCAAGCAGGCCCCAACCAACAGCGTGAAGCGCCTGCTTTCGTCGCTGCGCACCATCATCAACCACGCAATTAAGGTGTGGAAGTTGGCGCTGGACAACCCACTGGCAACTCTCAAAGACATCAAAATCAATGATAAGCGTGAGCGGACAATTGACGCTGAGGAATGGGAATTGCTGTGCCAATGGATGGAGCGCAGCCGCACCGATGCCACCACCTACGCCGCTATTCGTTTCGCCCGCTACTCTGCGGCCCGACGGTCGGAGGTGTGCAAATTGGATTGGTCGGATATCGACCATCGCAAGAAATTGGCGTTGCTGCGCGACACCAAGGCCAACGGAGGTGAAAGCCGGCACCGCTCCATTCCTTTGAACGGCGACACCATGGCCATCTTGGACACCTTGCGCGCCAACCGCATGCCCAAGGACCTCGTGGGCCCGGTGTTTCGCACAAGCCGAGGTAAGCGCCTGCGTCCCGACACCATCACCCAGGCTTGGTCCAGAGCACGAGAAGCGGTGGCCGACGATACGGGGCGCGAGGATATCCGCACCGCCCGGCTGCACGATTTGCGCCACACCCGTGTGACGGAGTTGGGAACCCTGCTTTCAGCGGCGGAAGCAGCCATGGTGTCCGGGCACCGCGATATGGGCACATTCATGCGCTACTTCAATCCCAAGCCCGAAGATATTGGACGGCGAATTGACGCGCTGGAAGCCCAGCAAGGCGACAACAAGGAATTGCAGGGGTTGATCGAAAAGCTTGCTCTGCATTCCGTTGAAGACATCACGGCGGTATTTATGTCGGCCATTCAACGAAAAACACTCGCCGAGTCCAACAAAGGGCGGTGAACTCCACGCCTCAGCAATGAGGCTTTTTGAAGTCCATCCGCTTTAGTCAAGAGACTTAATTGCAGCAGGCGGACAATTGACACACCCGAAAAGCTTGCCAAATTCGATTTCCCCCGTAGTGTAAAACGATATACACGTTTTACAGGGGGGACTAATGCGCAACAATGGATTTAGCTTAATTGAACTGACATTGTGCTTGACGTTGATTGTTGGCCTTGGCGCATTGACATACAAATTGTTTTCGCCCTCTGCCTCACTGGCGGCAATTCGCCACGAACAACAGCAAGCCGGTCAAATTGTACAATCGCTAACGGACTTGTACGTGCTGCAACCGTCGTACGCGGGATTGTCCACGGACACACTCAACAGCACGTACAACTCAAAGTTCAGAATTGAGAATGGATCGGTGGCCACACCATCATCCATTGCACAAATGGCGGTCGTGCAAGCAGGGACGGCCTTTGGAGCCAATGACTCCATTGATCTGATCTATATGGCGGCTCCAACAGGTTCGTGCATCAAACTTGGAACAGCGCTGGCAAAATCGGCCGACTTTGTGCGCATCAATGGGTTCCAAGTGCAAAAGCCATACAGCTCTTTGCACGAAGCCAACTTGGCAACGCAATGCGCAACACGCGACCGCAATGAAGTTCTGTTCCGCTACACCAATAAAAATGTTTCGACTCAAGCCACAGACATGTTGGCTTGTGAGTGTTCGCCCACGATTGAAACCCAAACTTTGGCGTGTCCAGCCAACGCCAGCGGCTCTATTACACAACGCCGCAACGCCACGTGCAGTGCATCCACATGCCCCACGCGGCAATGGACATCGTGGGTGACCACCAGCAACACATGCGGGGCAAATGGCGCGCCCATTCCAACAGTTCCGGTTGTGGCTCTTGGAAGAACATGCTTCCCAAACGTGGAGCAACGCGTCACCAACTGCCCAGCCGGTCAAATTGGCTTCGTCATTGAACGTCGATCAATGGCATGTCCAAGCGAACAATGGGGCAACTGGACCACTGCAACAACAACCTGCGCCGCGCCCCTCCCCGCAACCCCACAATGCAAATACGATCCGGTGACGGACAAAGAGACCCGAACCACATCATGTGAACCCGGCCAAGGGGGAAATATTACCCAAGAACGGTTCCGCAATTGCAACAGTTCAGGCACAAAAGATTGGAGCGAATGGAAAACACTGAACACTACTTGCTCTGCAAGCTGCGTCACCACCGGCACATGCTGCTCACCCGGACGCATGCAACGCGCCGCATCAGTTGGGTGTCCCATCAACACCTACGGCCAGCGCGATGGAATTGAAGAACAGTTCTCCCGCTGCGCGTCGGCAACAACAACACCCATATGGAGCGGCACATGGAGCCTAAAAGGCTCATCTGTTGTTGGAAGTTGCAACGCTTGCCCGCCCAACACCTCGGAAGTGTTGAGCCGAACCGAACCACGATCCGGCTCTTGTCCCGCAGGAACCTACGGAAATCAATCGTGGGAAGCCGTGTTCAATCAAACGGTAAATATTTCATACGCATGCAACGCGTCGGCAAACCAGACATCGCCAGGACGCAGTGAGAGCTATAGCAATTGGGTGGAAAGCGGCACACGCAACCACAATTCAAATTGCACGGCGTGCCCTGGTGCTTACAACGAAACAGAAGAACAGTGGGTTCGTGTGGACAACGGCTGCCCCAATGGCTACTCCGGTCAAAACGGCTTTGAGAAGCAACAACACAGACAACGCACGATCAGTTTCAGCTGTCCAAGTAGTCAGACAACGCCACCGTCGCCCAATGTCGGCGCCTGGGGTGGATGGTACGACACGGGCGCGCAACGCAATCATGTGAATTCGTGTGCGGCCAGTTGCACGGTTGAGAACCGCTCTTACCGCGTTGCGTGGCAGAATTCATCGGCACTGAACGGTTTAAAAGACTGCAACGCGTCGAACATCGGTCAGCGGTCGTGGTCGAACTACACCAGTTGCAGCGGGATGGGGCCGTGTGGCGGAACGTTCCGCGCAGCAATCTGCACGGCAAGTGGATGGCAGATTGTAGCCGGCGCAGGATCCTCGCCATATGTGGGATGGGCCAGCGGTCGGCCGGCCGAATGGGACGCCGTGTACATGCAAGGCTACAACGATGCGCCCGCGATTGGGGCGCAACAGGGCTCGGCGGGGCAGTCCAACTGGATCACCTATCAATGCTTATAGTCCGGACCTTTCCGGGGCCGTCTTGATGCATCAAGCGGCCCTTGTCGGTGACCATGTAGCCGGGGCCGGCCTTATAGTCTTCTGCCGAGAAGACCTCTGTATGCCCACGAGTCTCTTTAGCTCCTAGGCGGTAAAAAGGTCCGGACAAGAGAACAGCTTTGTCAGCGGCGTTGATTTTATAAGTTGAACCGGTGGGGTGCGAATGAATCCCCTGGCCTGTCGCTGTCATGCCGTCCGGGCAGACGTTGGTGATTGGACACATCACGTGGGAGCCCACAGTTGTGACGACCGCCCCCCAGTCCCCTTGGGGTGACTTGCAGATCTGTGAACAAACTTCGTGCTGCGAGGTTTTGGTGTACTGGGCCATGGGTTGAGATATGGACACAGCAAATTCATCCATAGTCATTTCCGCCGCTCCGGTCAATTCCCCCAAGACTTTGCCATCAACGTGTACGCCGCCCACCCTTATCGAAGCAATCACTTCCTCAAATGCGATCCGACTCCACCCTTGAACACCATACACAACAAAGTCTCCATCCGAGACTGTCAAAGAGCAATCCACGAGTTCTATTTGATACGCGTTGGGAGCTTTGGAAATGTATCCGCAATTCGATGTTCGTTCGACCAGTGAAACACGCTCAATAAAGCTATGCAGTGGCTCGCCAGCATTGCTAACGAACGCACCTCCTCCAAACGCGCTAGCGGATGTAACAATTAAAGAAAGGCCGAAAGCAACCAAAACACATTTATTCATAGACAACCCCATAAACATTGATTTAATTCAAGTTATGAGGCAATCGGATATTGTCAATTAGCTTGACTTGCTCATATCGCCTGCTACTTTAATTGTGCCGAACGCGTACGACCCCCTTGCGCTTCCTCGGCAAGCCCCCGTAATGGGGGCTTTTTTGTTTGTAAGAAAAAAACTCTCATCGGCGCTTATGGACGGCGCCTGTCAATTGCAAACAAAGAGAGTCACTTTTGAGGTTACTGTCGAATATGACATCCACCATCTGTGACGCCAGGTATTGACAAAAATGCAATGTCTGATTTCCTGAATTAGTGAATTCGCTCACTATCAAAAAGGAGGTCAAATGAAACACCACAAACATTCAGCAATTTTGCTAGCCCTTTCTATTGGCACGGCTTTAAGCGGTCATGCTGCTGCTCAATCAACACCCATGCAAAACTATGGCGACGCAACTCGTCAGCAATACTGGAACGGCATCGGAAACTCGGCAACGCACGCGGATCCCGCGTGGGAACGCAATTTGATAAATTTGTATTTCACAGGCGTCAACAACAGACTCAACATCACCAACCCACTCACTCACAATGTGAGCGACGTAGTTTTCAATGGCAGGAACAACCAAAGCGACACGGGCTTTGTCACCGTGACTGGATATGACAACATCCTTCACTCGGACTGGGTGTATGCAAATGATCCAGCCATTTCACCCTCAACTGGACAAATTTATTTGAACGGCGGCTCCAATGAATTGAATGGTCGCAATCTCAATATCTATGGCAGCTTCAATAAAGTGAACGGCGAATTCACCAATTCGTTAGGGGACAGCAACGATTTGGGCTCGCATGTGCAGAACCTTGGAGGCGTAAACACTGTTGCGGACGGCGGAATAAGTGTCGGTTTCGGCAACCGAGTGACATACGCAAGCGATGCTGGAAGTGCAGGCGGCATTGCCCTCGGCAACTACACCGTTGTTGAAGCCGCGTGCGTCTCGATTGGATATGGGTCAGCTTGCAATGAGAACCGCACTGTGTCGTTTGGACAAACCGGAACAAGCCTTCTGTCACGCCTCATCGGGGTTGCCGCAGGTCAGGCCGACGACGACGCCGTAAATCTTGGACAGTTGAAGTCTGTTACCCAATCGCTGGGCGGCACTGCCGGCTTCACCAACGGCGTTTACAACGGGTGGAGCGTGAACCTCGGCGGGTCAACCTACGGCAACGTTCACGACGCCTTGGTGGGCTTGGATGGTCGCTTGACGGCCGTGGAAAACAACCCCGGTGGTGGAACTGGAACACCCGGACCGAAAGGTGACAAAGGCGATCCCGGATCACCTGGAATACCTGGTCGCGATGGAAACGACGGAGTTGCGGGTACACCTGGCCGGGACGGTAGCGATGGGTTGAACGGCACCAATGGGGCAGACGGTCGAAGCGCCTATCAGGTTGCAGTTGACGGCGGCTTCAAAGGATCCGAACAGGACTGGCTTGCTTCACTTCACGGACGCGATGGCAAGGACGGGATTGACGGTGCAACGGATCCTCTGGCTGTGAAATACGATGACGAAAGCAAATCCACAGCCACGCTGCAAAGCTCTTCCGGTGGATCCACTCGCGTGAGTGGCGTTGCTTCGGGGCGTATTTCACAAGGATCCACGGACGCGGTGAACGGTGGGCAGTTGTGGGATATGGAGAACCGTTGGAACGACCGTTGGGAAGACACCAACAGACGCATTTCGCAGCAGGACAAGCGGATTAACGGCTTGGGCGCGCAATCGATGGCGATGAGTCAAATGGCAATGTCCAGTCAATATCTGCCTGTTGGAAAAGTCTCGTTCAACATGGGCGTGGGCTTCTACGGGCCAGCCGCTGCGGTTGCACTTGGAGGATCCGCACAGCTCACTGAGCGCATTCGGGTAGTCGGCGGCATTACTGGTGGGTCTGGTGGATCCAGTGTCGGCGGCGGCTTCGGCGCATCGTTCTCCTTCGACTGATTGAACGGCAACACCTACAACTCGGCAGTACCAAAGGGGGCGCCGGCAGGCGCCCCCTTTTTTCTTAGAACAATAAAGGAGTTATTTATGCATAGAAAAATAATACTTTCACTGGCGCTCATGCTGTCTGCAGCTTCGGCGCAAGCCGCACACGTTCTTGCGTCCGATATCACGGGTGTGGTTGTCGATGCTCAGGGCAAACCAATGGCCGGCGAGGTTGTGCGTGCGTACCACCACGACACCAACAGACTGATTGAACGTCGAACCAACAACAAAGGACGCTACCACTTCAACAATCTGCGTCCGGACGGTGAGTACACCGTATCGCACGCTGCTACGTCGTACACAGGCCGTGTCCTGCTGGGACAGACACACCGCCAAAACTTTGTTGGCGATGTCGTGCGGTACGACTCACCGTCCATCTTGTTCTCCTGGGTGTGGTCTGGACCCAACCAGCGTGTGTACGGCTTAGCACGCAATGAAAAGGGGGAATGATGGCTCAATACTTCCACGTCCCCTTTAGTGACAAAGACACAGCCCGTGAACTTGGCGCCCGCTTCGATGGCGACACCAAGCATTGGTACGCCGACACAGTGGAATGCATCGAACAGATGCGGTTGCACTTTGATCCAATCACCAACCCCAACCCCATCACCACATTGATGGGTGAAGACCGCACGTTTGGCGGAAACCATCTTCATATTTCCATGGTGCCTATGAGTTGCTGGATGCGTTCGGTGAAGGCATGCCTGGATCCACACGATTGGAAACGCTTGTCCGCAGGACTGCGCCAACGCAGCAACCACACTTGCGAGTTGTGCGGCGCAAAAGAGGATCCCAAGCGCGAGGAATACTTGGATGTCATCGCGCGGTGGGAGTACAGCGAGACGGGAAATGTTCAAACCCTCAAGCGCCTTGTGAGCGCGTGCCAACTGTGCGTGAAAGCAACGAACTACGGCTACTCAAAGCTCACCGGTTCGGAGACAGAGGTTCGCCACCACTTCAAAGCAACCACTGGATGTGATGATGATTTTTTGGATCAACACATCTGCGACGCATTTGGGCTTTGGACCCAACGCTCATCGAACAATCAAAAGTGGACCATGGATCTTTCGTTGCTATCCAACAACGGGATCCGGCTGGCCAATAAAGGGGGCGTTTGAGTGGCGATGGAGCGGCACGGTTTGGCCGCTCTGAAAAATACCAAGCCCGCCCCCGCCACATCTACGCGTTGTTGTTCGACAACGGGTGCTGCTATGTCGGTCAAACCACAGACCTGCGCAGGCGCGAAGGCCAGCACAGAAGCCACGCGGGTGGCTGGCAAGGCCAGTCCTTCACCTTCATCCCACTTGCGACCATGACCGGCACCAAAGCCGAAGCCGAGAACCATGAGTATGCGTGGCGGTTTGCGGCGCAACGGGCCGGTTGGCGCGTCTATGGTAAGCCGCCGAACATCCGGGTTAACACCGCCTTGAGGATGACGCCTCTGCGCCGATCGATCGCCAATCAGTGCGTCTGGCCTGGTCAAAAGCGCGGCATGTGGGGATGGCTCAAGTGGATCTTGGGTTTTGGTGCCGCTGTCGGACTGGTGGCTCTGTTCCAATAAAAATGGCCCCTCGGGGCCATTTCTATTCAGTAGTACCCGCGCTCATTGGCGTCCCTCAAGCGCTCTTGTTCCTCTTCGGAACCAAAGGCCGAACGCGAGCGAGTCAAACGCCACGCGACACAGCACGCGGCGATCAGCAAAATGATGGCAATGACGTACACCATGGCCGCGTTGCTCATAAGTTCTGTCGCCTGAAATTATCACGCTGAGTATTGGGGGTCAACGCACGGCCCAACGCCTTTTGAATTTCGGACACATGTTGGCCCACCCAATCCTGAATTTGTTTACTTTCGATGTTCTTCTTGAATTCCTTTTGCCGATCCTCAGTTCCACGTTTCTTCACACCCGCGCCCATTTCTGTTTTCTTAATTTTGAAATTCTCAAACAGCTTGGCAATCTCCGCCCCCTCATCGCCCCGCACGCCCGCGTGCAAGGTGTTCTCCTTGTTGCGGTCCAACGCCGCGCGTTGGCGCAGGGTGTCTGCTTCGTGGGTTGTTGCGTACAACGTGAACTTGCCCTTCGTCACCCGAGAAATTGCCACCATCAAACTGCTGCTATCGGTCATGCCCGCGTTGCCCAGCAAGAACACATCGGTCTTGCCTTGCCCCTGGGCACCGTGGACCGTACGGGCGTAGTTGTGCTGGATGGCGTTCCACTCTTCGGTGTTGAACTTGAGCTTGCGACGCTCCGCTCCCTCATCGATGTCCACGGATACGTCGTACCCACCACGCTTGCGGTTGGGAACGATCGTTGTGATTGTTGCTTCGGTCCCGTTGACAACATTCATCACGCTGTCGGCTGTCGTGAAGCGGATCCGATCGCCGACGGACAGCGACAAATCCTCAAAAAACTTTTTCCCCATCGCTCGGATATGCACCTCGTCCTTTGCCACTTCACCGCGCTTTTGATAGCCCTTACGAATGGCTTGATTGAGTGTCTTAAGATCCGCATTGGAGTGCGCTAGGACCAAACGTTCGTCGGTGGTTGCATGTGAAGCAAAGTAGTCGGACACCAACGAGTCAACCGCCTCGGCGTGGGTGTTGTACTCGTCAATGCATCCTGCGGCTTCCAACGCGCTCCAAATGGCGGAGGACTGCTCCAACACTTCGTTGCGGGACTTGGGTGTGCGTGCTTTCACCGGCAACCCGTTTTCATCGTACTTGTAGAACATCTTTACGATATCGCGCATCTGTTGATCTTTCTGCCGGCGAATCTCGGTGATGGTGCTTTCGCCCAGGACATCACTCATCAATGCCATACCCTGCCCCGCGCCCACGGGCTTCAACTGCTCTTCATCGCCCTGCAAAATCAGCTTGGCGCCAGCGTTTTTACAGTGCGCGGACAACGCGCGGATCTGCGGAACGTCGATCATGCCGGCTTCGTCCAACACAACAACATCGTCACTGGTCAACGTAAGGCGGTTGCGCGACAAGTCGGCAAGGATCTTAGTCACCGACCGGCATTCCATGCGACTTTCTTCCTGCAGCTTTTTGGCCGCTTGGTTGGACACAGCACAACCAAGCATCCGTTTGCCTCTGGCACGGAACACCTCGGAGTAGAAGTCCGACACGGTTGTTTTTCCCGTACCCGCAAAGCCTGACGCCACACACACGCCGGCTGTCTCGCTGAGGATGTGATCAACCGCCACACGCTGCTCTTTGGACAACTTGAAGCCTTTAAGCTTCTCCAATTTTTCAATGATCGGTGTGGACAGTTCCTTTCCCACCTTCCACCATTCCTCCCCTTTACGGGCGTTGGACATCGTGACCAAATCCAACTCACACTCCACCATCCAACGCGCCGCGTAGCGTGACTCAGTGTGTTTTCGGGCCAAGGTCATTCCCTTGTCGTCGTCGTGCAACGCCACGGGGTTGATTTCCATCAGGTCGCTGGTGTCGGACACGGCTGCATCGGCCAAGGCGAAGAGTTCGCTTGCGGTGACAAAGCCCAGGTTTTCAGTGCCGATCTGACGCAGCAATGTTGGGTAGTCGAACGCCGCATCGTTCTCGTGCAGCAGTTCAAGAAGTTCCTCACGCGTCCGCGCGGGGCAACGCACATCTTGTTGCTCCTTGAGTTCCGCGATAGTGGGAATTTTCAATTTTTGGCTGACGTTCTCGATGAGCTTGGAGAAGTGGTCCATCAGCTCGGGGTAGGACGGCTCATCTTTGTGCTTGCGCGTCTTCGCCCAGGCTGCGGCGTCGGCCGTCCCTTTGGACCGCTCAGCCATGATTTCCAAGTGGCGCGTCGAGAATTCGTTGATCAGTTCTCTGTCGTGTAAGCCCGCAACTTCCCACGACCGGACACCCGTTTTTTTACCGTGGGCGTCAACCTCTTCACTTTGGACAATTTTGAAGCCGGCCTTAGATAGTTCTGTAGCCAGGACGTTTTGGTACACCATATCGGCTGCGTGGCGAAAGCGAAAAATCTCAGACGCATCAAAAGTGCTGTGCTTGCCGTCTGTTCCCTTGCAGACGTTGTACACAAGAACGTGGGTGTGCAGGTGAGGCTCCAATTCGCGGCTTCCAAACTGCATGTGCATTGAGTAGGCCAAACCCTCCACGTCAATCACATCTTTCCCGCCCTTGTTGCGTCGGCACTGAGTGAAGGCCTCAAACATCTGAGCCATGGATGCTTCCACGGCCACGCGCTGGGCCTCCATCACAGCGAGCTTTGTGTCGTCATCGCCCAGGGCATGCAACAGGGAAACGGACTTAGGTGGGGAGTGGGTAAGGTCGTAGCCCGCGCGTCGGCCCCCTTTGTCCACCATCATCACGTTGCCGTCTTTGTCCAATCGCGGCTTACCGGTGCGCTGGTCGATCTTGACTTCGGCGGTGGGTCTGGCGCCTGCGTTTTGACACAGTGCCTCTCCCGTAGGCGAGAAGCCATCGAACAGCGCCATCATGTCGTCTTTGTTGACCGGCTTTCCGATCAATCCCAACTCGGCTGCAAGCTTCCCACCCCAGTGGGACGTGACATAGGTGGATGATGCGCTCTCAAGATCCGGTGTGCCGTCCAAGTAATAATCAGTGGTCGGCCCGTCTTGTTTCACGGTCTTTTGTTGCAGTTCAATATCGGGAACCGCCAACAAATAGTCGATGACATCATCGCCCTTTGGATTGCTTGATCTGTGCTGCAAAAGTTGTCGTTGGATCACGGGCACCCCCATATTGAATGAATGATTTCATCCAAACAAAGAACGGGGTTTTGTCAAGGGATCACATGTGCTGAAAGCGCATACGGGGAGGTGTGTCACCGCGCCCCACTTCGTATTGTGTGGAAGCGGCAGCCAGCAACCGGCGCTTATAGGCTTCGCCCTCTTCAACGCTCATATTTTGCAGCTTGATTTCTGGGGCATTTTTCCCACCCTGCTGCACCAACCAACGGCTTGCGTCTTGATGTCCATTGGATTGTGCGATATCCAACGCCGTCTGTTTCAGAATATTAAGGGCGTTTGGGTCACATCGATCGACCAACAGAGCCAGGCACTCCACGCTGCCGCTGCTCGCCGCTGTGTGTATCGCCGTGCGGTGCAAAGGATCCACAACGGTGGGATCCGCGCCGCTGTTGAGTAAGACTGCAAGGGTGTCAACCGATCCGCTTTGTGCGGCCAAGTGCACCGCTGGGGTCGTGGAGCGGTGTGTGTGATTGATGTCGGCGCCGGCCGCAATTAGCTCTTGCACAACGTCCGCATGACCGTTGCGCGCCGCTTGCTGTAGCACGGTGTTGTTGGCGTGATCCAACTGGTGCAGATCACCACCCAGGGCAATGAACGCGCGCGTCTGCTCAAGGTTGCCCATGCTTGCGGCTTGGTGCGCTGTGAGACGGTGTTGTTCGCGGTTGTTGAGGACCGGCTTGCGCAGATCAAAGGGACGCTGCCCATGCATGTCGGCCGCTTCCACATTGGCGCCGTTGTCCAACAGCAACGCGGTGATTTCGACCCGGTGGCCGAGAACGGCGAAGTGCAGCGGAGTGATACCGTTTTCGTCGGCAACGTTGGCGCCATACTCGGTAATGCAATCCAAGACAGTGCGACTGTCGTTGTCGATGATTGCGCCTTTAAAGCGCTCGTTGAAATAGGTCATGCGGTCCCCCGAAAAATGAATGTTGCATTCACTCAAACAAAGAACCGCCCAATGTCAAGCTTAATGCCCGCCAATTGGCGGGCACTACTCACATTCTTCGCCGCATTCGTGGTTGCTCGTCCTTAAGCTCAGCCGTATTTGTAAGCTGAGTTAGCAGTTCCTGTTTTTGAACAAAACTGTCAATTGCATCGGCAATATCCTCGCGCCCAGATATCCTATGTGACAGCGAAGGATTTTGGTGAATCTCATTCATCGTTGAGGGCACAATTGCATTGCTGTTCGCCCCAGCATTAAGTAGCTCCAAGGCAACCTCAGGGGAATTGGCTGAATGCAACGGAGTGATTCCTTTGGGGTGAAAATGTATCAACTCATCGTCTTCCTTGCGCACAATCCGGGCACCCATGGCTTCGGAATGAATATCGGCCCCGTGCTGTATCAACAATCGGACTTGTTCGGCGGATCCTGCGCAATGGAGTGGAGTGAACCCCTCAGCAATAGGCGTCAAGAAATAGCGATTTTTGGGATCGTCGGTTAGGACATCCAATTTCCGATGAACGTCCGCACCCAAGGAAAGCATTTTTTCGCTCAACGTGGTGTCGGCCTGAGATACGGCCAAATGGAATTCCTGTGAAAGTGAATGCATATTTGCACCTTGCTCCAAAAGCTCAATAGTTACGCCTGTGTCACCCATTTCCATTGCACAACGCAGTGCCGAGTTATGCTCTTGCGAGTCGTTTAAAAAATAGTCATTCGGGCCAACACGATCAATTAAGGCCATGAACACATCTACGTGCCCACTGTCCAAAGCTATTTTCCACGCTGGTTCAATATCGTCTGCGGGTCGTTCACGATACAGCGGACTGTCTGGAACACCATACTCAAAACTCCCGTAGTAATAGCCTTCACCACGGTATTCGTTGATGGCTGCTTGAGAGGGATATCCCTCATCAATCAGTTGATTGACCGTCTCAAGATCCCCACGGGCAGCGGCCTGGCACAGTTCTCTATCCATGGCAATATCGTAAGGCGTGCGGCCTTCGGCGTTTTTAAGCAATGGATCAATACCAAAGTCATTGATTAGTATTTTCGACAACTCATGATCACCCACACGCGCCGATGCGTGCAGTGCTGAATCTTTCATGTCGCCCTCGCCGCCAATGCTGCAACCACGGTGATAGAGCAATTTCATTACCGGAATATTGTGCGCTTCCGCTGCAACTTTGAACTCGGCGTCCAAATCAATACCACCATCAGATCCTACATCTCCATATTTCAAGAACAATTCAGCAAGCTCACGATTTGCAGTTCCAAACTGGGATCCACCCTCATTCTCAAGCGAGGAATAGCCCATCCCCATTTCCTTTAGAGCCTCCTCAACAATATCAGGATTACTCAAGCGCTCATCCAACGTCAGATCACTCATTAGAAAATCTGAATACTGAAAATCAATATCGAAATCCTCATCGAAGTTAGCTTTGAACTTCTCAAACTTTTCGCGCGCGTCCATAACACCCCCATTTGATTGACATTCTTTCAATCAAACAGAAACGTCATTAAAGTCAATACTATCGGAACAAATCCATTACCTCTTGCTGTGACAGGATTTGGGGCTGACGGTGCGTTCCCGCGCTTGACTCAGTGGGGGGTTGAATTACGGGTTCAGCTGGCTTGGCTGTTGCCGCCGGTTCGGTCATCCAACGCGCTGGCACTTGCCCAGGTCGCTGCACCTCTAACGATTGGCCGGGGAACGACAACAACAAGGGGTCATAACCGGCCGTTGCAACGATCGCCCGCACCTCAAACGAACCATTTTTGCCCCGGCGTGGACCCAGCTCGTTGGTCAATTGGTGTTCAAAGACAACCTGTCTCCCGTCTTGATGGACGTTGGCGTTCTCGTCGTGGGCCATGGTGGCGGTGACATTGGTTCCGAACATCTCGGCCACGTGTTTGCGTGTCTCGGACATCTGCAGCTGACAAATCACATGCGTCCCTACAATGGTGGGCAGGATTTTGGCCTCTTCTGGTGAGTACACTTTCGACAACTGGCCCAGCTCTTGGATGCCGGCAATCAGCGTGACGCCCTTGGACCGGCCTTTGTCGATCAAAGGCATGATGTTCAACCGCCCTGCCGATGTCAGCTCGTCTAAGATGATGTACAGCCCACGGTTCTTGTCCTCTTTCATCTTGGGGGAAATTACTTCACCCACTAAAATATTGATGAGGGAAGAAATGTATGCGCTGGTCAGAAGCTCCATTCCACCGCCCTGGACAATGACGCCTTTACGCCCCTTGTAGTCGTCCGAAGCCCACTCAGTGATTGAGAAGCGGCGCTTACCAACCACAGGCCAAGCTCTTGCAAAATACTCAACGGCTTGCATGTTCGACATGATGGTGGACATGATGTTCGATGTCGTTTGCGAGTCTGGGTTTTCAATCAAAGGGAACGCTTTTTTGTAGTGCGCCAAAATATCGGGCTGCATTTGCTCTGCGGTTTTATTCAACTGATCATTCAAATCCGTCCAATTCCACACCTTGGGTTTATTTGCAATCAGTGTCCTGACGGATCCCACAAAGATCATTCGGGCTGTGTTGGTGAAAAACGGATTGTTGTCCCCAGGTTTCTCCGGGATCATGCAGCGGGCGAACTCTTCAACTTGAATGCTGGTGTGGATATCGCATGCCGCATCCCACACATATCCCTGTTTGTCGTACGGGCTTAGAACGATGGGGCGTGGGTACACCGCATTGATTGCTTTTGCCTTCACGCGCTTCCAGCGCGATGTGGGGTCTGTGTACGTGCCGGCACTGAAATCCCCGTAACTGGTGAAATCCCCCTTAACGTCGTACAAGAACAATTTCTTTTTCTTGCGTATGACTTGCCGAATGAGCGGCAAGAGGATCTGTGTCTTCCCCGACCCAACCGACCCGTACAACAGCACATGCCGGTTCCATCGCTCCTGGGACAACCGCAACTCTGGGTGCAAGAGCAACGGCATTGTGTCCTTGCCCACCTCGGCCTTTGTGATCTGTCGCGCCACTTTAATTGCGTCTTTCCCTTTGCGCACCTGTGGCCCGTCTAAGACATACATGTTCCGCCGTGGGATCAAGCCGTATTTCAGTGCACCAATGGCGCAGGCGACAGAGACAACAAAGCTCCAAATTGTTGCGTAAGGCGAGCCCGTGAGTTGGAGTGTTTCGATGGCGTCGCGTGCGCTCCCCACCATCATCCCCAATGTTGCGTAGTTCATGCTGACCACAACACCCAATTTCAGATGCAAACCATAAGGCACAGCAATTGATGGCTCCCACAAGCGCACAGCGAAAACAAGAAAACTGTAGACCAAACCCAATACGCTAATTGCAATAAAAATGGCCGTGTCCCAGCGGCGCACCAATGTATGTGGTGGCACATGCTTTCCAACGCGCCCAAATGCCTCATATATCTGATCCATTAAAAACCCCTTTTGCTTTTCAACATAAAGGGGCATTTCGTTCCGTCAAGCCCACTTGAACTTCATGAGATATATGGGCTGGTACATAGCCCACAGTTGCGTTGTTGGCACTGGGCAGATTTGCGCGGCAAGATATATCTTTTCCTCACACGGGCTGTCGAACGGGCATATCTCGCCCATTGGCTGATAGGCGAATGCCGACAATATGACATCGGGGGAAATTTGTGATGAATCTGCAATCATTACAGGGGCCTTCCTACCACTGCGTTTGGCTCGGATCGCAACGTGGCATTGGGATTTCATCTCCACATGCGGGTAGTCTTTAAACGACACCCAGGAACCTCCCCAGTCCAAACCAACAGCCTCAACCATTTCACCAAACAACATATAGCCTTCCCGCACATGAGGATCGTTCATGTCCCAGGTCGGCTTGCCGTCCACATGCATCACACTGTCCACAGCGTAGCCGTGGTTGTGGCAACTCATGCCCGCACCAACGCTCGTCACTCCCGAATTGCTTGCCAGCAGCGCTGCTTGACGGGCGTCACTGCGCATGCCCTCCATGGGCCGCATGTCAAACCCTCGCTGGGCCATCATGTCGAAGACCGCTTCAAGTTTTGTGCGCAAGTCCGGATGCACTCCACTCCACATCTTCTCGTTGCGTTTTTTCTTGAAAACATTCCACCAGTGGGCTCCATTTGCATTTTTGACCGGTGTCACGCTGACTGACGATTTCAGCGAGTAGGACATGTTTGATTTCTCAACATGTGCAAAGCACGGATCTGCTGCCATAGCCAAAGCAGATAAGATGATGAAACGTAGACTCCATTGATGCATAAATTCCCCTTCTTAAATACGAATGTATTTATTGAAGAGGAACATCAAGCATTGTCAATACCTTTTATTGAACTGCATGCATAAAGAAGGCCGGATTTCTCCGGCCTTCTCATTGAAACGATCAACCCATTTTGTGACTGAACCGTTGTGTTTGCTCTTGAACCTGCACTTGCTCTTGAACCTGCACCTGTCCTTCTGGCTTCTGATTTTGCTTAGCAAGCAACGCATCAACTTCTTTCTCCTTGGGCCAACGATTGTTTTCAATCACAAAGCGGTGTTGAACTTCGGCAAGCATCTTTTCTTCGTCGCTTGGTTTTGCCAGTGTTTCTGCCGCCCACGCCATCCCACCTACGCGTTGTCCGGATTGGGACTGGCTTCCCTCTCCTTGTTCGTCTTGCTTCGCGCGTCGTTCGGCAATGCGTTGGGAAAATGAAAACGAATGACTGTCCTGTTGGAGATCGTACGCATCCGATTGCGCTTGCGCGTGCATCAATTGTTCTGAGGGCAACTCTCCGAGCTTTTGACGTTGGCCGGTTGCGTCCAGCATCTCTTCAAACTTTGCGGTCCTCCGTGCGGTCAGTTCACCCAAAACCTCGGGCGAGGACTTTTGTTCCCATTAGGCCATCGCTTCACGGCTCTCACTGATCTTGTTTTCGTAAACATTGAACTGCTCTTGCCATTGGTCTTTTCCGTACATTATAGGCTTAGGGTTGTTCTCCAAAAAATCGGTACGAGCTTGCAAGATCCGTTGGTAACCCTCTTCCAAGCGCAACACATGGGTAGGATCATTCCGACGTTCAATCTCACTGTCGTACTGCCCAATACGTCGCTCTAGGTTGTCCACCTTCTGGTCTTGCTCCACCCAGGCTTTCGCCTGAGTGTCGCCCTGTTCTGCAGCTTGCTGCTTTCCCTCACGGTACGTGTCATCGGGGGCTGCAAAGATGCTGTTCAGATCGGTGCTGAACATCGAGTCGTTGTATGTTTTTTGGTCTTGAATATCTTTGTTCATGATTAGTCTCCTTTATTGGTTGTATTAAGCAGCTTCGGTTTCAAACAATTCTTGCTCAAGTTGGTCTTCTTTGAACTTGCGCATGTATTCATCAACCTTGCCAGGTGTGACGGGGATGGTTTTGGCAAAATCAACACGGCGGATGTTTCCTCGGTTAAGGTAAACCAAGGCACGCGCACCACCACTTGTGTTCAGCTCACGCCCCAATTCAACCAACGTGACAATGGGACCATCCTGCATTTCGCCTGAGCCGTGAACCATCATGGCCGAACGAATTGACGACGAACTTTCTTGAACATTTGTGCCGCGCAAAGCGCTCCATTTTTGATCCCAGCGATGTCCAATGTCGTTGCGGAACATGTCTTGCGACACCACTTTCGCAAAGCCCCAACGCTTTAGCTTCCGCATAAATGCGCGTTGTGGGTGATCGTCAACATTGAGAGTCGAACGCTTGTAGGTAGACGTACTCGCCTTGAAGTCCAAGCCGCGTCCAGATGGGCTGTATTGAATCAATGTCCCATGTCCAACCTTGCGCATCACAAACTCATATGTTGCTTCTGATGCTTGGGAACATGTGATCGATTGGAATTGATCCAAGAACCCTTCCATACCTGCCTCAGTCTCAAAGCACGTCATCAAGCCCTCGACGTTTTGTGTCAGATACACAGCACCCATACCAAACGATCGAGCGATCGGAAGCAACTTGATTTCTTGCTGGCTAACCAACAATTGGCATTCATCGATGATTTGGATGAAGACTGTTTCTTCGGGCATTTCCTTGCGCCAATCGGTCACCTTCACCCGCTGCTTGAGTTTGGCGTACACACGTTGCTTCAACAGAATTTGGATTGCGGTGCCGGCCTCTTCGTGCAGCGACTCAGGCAGATCGATACCGATGCGCGCACCACGCATGACTGCGGTGATGTCCACACCCGTGGTCAAGGCGGTCCATGGGGTTCCGTTCTCATCCACAAGCCCAGTTGATTGGATCAGTGGGTCAATGCGTTGGTTGACGTTTATGCGGTACGACTGACGTTGCTCAAAGGGCATGCCCACCCAAGTTTTGGCCACATAGGTCACGGCTTTTTGAAGCGACGACCCATGGCGTGTAAGTTCCGGGTGGATGGCAATTGGCGATCGATCCACACCTGCCACGTTCACGCCCAAGAAGTTGAACCATTTTTGCAATTCCGGACCCATCGTGCCCTGGGCGCTGGCTTGGGTAACAATAATGTCGTCAAGCAAAGTCAGAACTGCGACAGCATCATCGAAGCACCAGCGCCATTGTCGAGGACGCTGCACTTCTGTTTTATAGAACGCAAGACGGTCGCGCGTTTTCTGCAATTCTTTAACAGCAGTCAAGTGCTTTTCGGAACCTTTGGTTGCCGGATTGCTGTTCAAGTGTTTGACGTTGAATTCCAAGTTCGGGATCATCATGTCGATCTTAGTTAATTCTTGGACAGCTTTTTTGTAAACACTTTCCTCGTGCTGGCACAGCGCTTCAAAGATGATGCACGCATTGAGAACGTGGTTATCCGCACCATGCGACCATATTTTGTTCTTATCGTCAGAACTGGCGACCATGGAGTTGATGGCCTTCGCAAGTTCTTTAGCGTTTAAACCTTCGATCAAACCCACTGCCATCCCCGGTTTAATATTCCACTCAAGAACGTTTTCCAATTCACCGGGCAATGTCCCCTTACCGCACAGGACAAACAACCCAACACGATAGCCGTTCATGCTGCACAGAGCGATCTGCAACGCCACCAAACGTGCGAAGTTTGTTGTTTTACCAATACCAGTACGTCCCAAGCACAACATGTGAGTGCACAGGTCGTTGATCGAAACAACCATTTTCTTACCGGGATCGGGGCTGAAGTCGTAGCGCTTGGACGCCAAGTAGCCACTGGAAATGGCAATCACGATTGTTGGTGACTTGTCCTTCTCAACGTTGACCGCTTGCATGTGACGGTCTTCTCTCGTGGTTTTGAAAGAGTGGTCTTGCATCACCCCACCAACCACTTTGTTCTGTTGATCCAGCGCCCAACCCCGAGCGTGGAAGTTCAATTCCGTGTAGCGCATGGCGTAGGCAGAAGCAAACAACAAGATCACCCAAGGCGCCATGACAGGCGGCAAGCACATGACGATACCAAAGCCTGTGCAAAGCTTTGCCCATCCCCAAACCCATGCTTTACCCCCTTGGATCGCTCCACCCAATGTCGAGTCATCGCCCCAATTGAAAAAAGTGCCCACAATAAACACGGCCCAAGCGGTCGAAAGGAACAAACCGGTTGCGGCTACAATATTCAGAATGAAACCCAGCGGACTTGCAGAGAAATTGGTCAGCGCTCTCATCACATTTAGAGAGTCTCCATCCGACACTGGATCCAATGCCGCAACACTGGTGCCCGTCTTGACCACAAAGAGTGCGTACAGCGAGAACAGAACGGGAGCGAGGAAACCAATGAAGCCCATCTTGATGGCTTCATTCACGTCCTCCCCTTGATACAACGCGATGATGTGAGGGACAACGAGCGCCGCTGGTATGACAGCCAACAATGCCCAAAAGCTTGGCAAGGCTGCAAGCACAATGGTGAGGGCGGCCAACACGGGGATCATGCCGTACACAATTGATGTTGCTGTTGAGTCCGCGCCTTGCGTGAGGTCGTTGGGCGTAACAAAGTTTTCCCAGGGCAACCCGTCCGCTGTGACTTTGTAGCTGGAATGCTCGTCGTCCAGGTCTTCGGCAATCATGGGCGAGTAGATGCGAAATGGCTCCAAATCAACGCCTTCGGGAACATGCAACGTTCCATCGGTCCGACGCTGCGCGCCCATCTTTAATACTTTCTCAACGTCGCTGCTGCGAACGTTCGGAAGCTCACCATTGAGTACATAGCGATCACCACGTCCAATTAAGCGCAAGAAACGCTTGTTGGCGTTGCGCACTGTTTTTTGTTCGCTCGTAAGGACCGCCCCTTTGTTTTGGATTTTACCGAGCAATTTGTCGATAAAATCCGGAATTGTGAAAATATTTAACCCCATACCACCTCCTTTAGATTTTAATGATTAACCAAAAAATGAATCCCAAAATTGAAATTACGGCCAGCGAAGTCATGAATACCCCGCGCGACACGCGCGGCGCCTCTTCATCGCGCACCTGAGCCAGCAACAAACTCTGATCCCGCCAATTGCTTTCCGACTCCGAAATGTCGGACGTGCTTCCGCGATCACCTGTGTTGTAGTAATACTCACGCTGCAAGTGGGGGTTCATCTTTGAAAACTTATCCAGCGGGGTCCGGATCAGCGTGCGGCCGTAAAAGTCATACAGCCGACTCCCCCAGGAAAGCCCAAACTTTGTTTTGTATTGATCGTAAATTTTATGAAGCATTTTTACTCCTTATATATATGAGTGATTGTTACTCAAACACGGAAGCCAATATTGTCAAGAGTCAACAATTACAATTTCTTGGCCCATGCATCCAGATCCGAATTGGCCTTGTCCTGCCAGTCGTCTTTTTTATCCTTTACTTTTGCATCATCATTTTTTGCCTTACGCTTCTCCACCGGCTTCGGTGCAGTAGCAGTTGGCTTCGGTTCCACCGACTCTTTGGACGGCTGCTTCACGCTGACAGTTTTCTGCTCGGGCTCAGTTTTTGGTTGAGTTGCAGGCTCAGGCGCCGATTTGAGTTGGGCAAGAGGTGAATTTCTTGCAACGGGTTTGAGTTCGTCTTGATATCCTGCATCCAATGGCATTTGTTCTTTCGCATGCTTTTGACCTTCAGCTTCCGCTTGTGCCGCTTTTTCTTTTTCCAACGCTTGGGCTCGCTCCGCGTCAACAACTGCCTTCTCGCGGAAAATAACTGAGACACCATCAACCTCATCGAAGTCTATGCTTTGAGGAATACTGTTCATTGGGCTTCCGTAGTTCACAGTTGCATTAACATACCCATTACCAGCATCAATCAATATTCGAGGATTGGTTTGCCCCGGTTTGTATTGGCTTGATGGTTCAATCGTGAATTCTTCACGGACGTTGCCTACCAAGTTGGTAAACACCACGTCACCGCTATTTGAAATCACAATCGACTTCTCACCGTCGATCCAGCTCTTCCCGAAGATCGCGGTAACACGCGAGTCCAACACCGCACCACGGGGTGTTACGAATTCCTGAATCACTGGCAGGTCTTTTTTGACGGGCGCAACTGTTGCCGATGGAGCTTCATTGGATCCATCGAAGTGGAAATACGCGGCCAACGATCCGGCTGCAACGATGCAAGCAACGACTGCAATCACGACCAGTTTTCGTTTTGGGCGTGATGAAACTTGCGCACGATCAGCTGACTCGATGTCCTGGGCGTGAGACGTTGCGGCGACGTGTGTGGGAGACACTTTTGGTTTTGCTTCGTCCACATGTACCGGACCTTGCTCCACCTCTTGAACCACATGCTCTGGTTCAACCGGCTGCTGTTCTGAAACTGCGGCCACAGACGTTGCGTCGCTGACCAATGGCTGAGCCTGGACATCCACAACGGCCTCCACGGGCGCGGGCGATCGATCTTCTTTCTTTTTGGTCGCGGCGGACACACCGCTTTTCAGTCCAGACCAAATTCCGGCGCCCACTTTTTTTGCACCGTCCTTCATCTTGTGTGCTGTCTCGATGGTCTTATCCACGGCCCGGTCCAATTCTTGGCTGGACTTGTCGTTTAATAAATCATCCTCGTCGTCCGCCATTTGCATCTGCAATGCGCGCGGATCAATTTTAGGTTTGTGTTCTTCTGTCATATTTTCTCCTTGCATTCTCATGATGGTCTTGAAGAAGAGGGCGCCGCATTGACGCCCTCTCCTCCTGCTTCGGTTACCGCTGAGCAATCTCAGGCAGTGGGGTGATGACGAACCTGTTGTCGCCCTGGCCGCAACTCACTTTCACTGCGTGTTGGACTCCGGCTCCGTTGAATGCGCCGCGCTTGCCCAGTTCGGCCAAGGGAAGTTCACAACCGGCCTTGCCAGAAAACTCAAACGTCAATTGGTTTTTGGATTGGGAACTGATAGCGGCCACCTTGTCGAACACCGTGGCGGTCTTATCTGAAACCGGTGACATATCTTTGGGGTCGTACGCAATCACCATTGCGCCCAGTTCTTTGGTGGGCTTGCCCTTGTCGTCCACACCGTCGCGCTCATCGACGGTTGCTTTCAAGCCGACTTGTTGGGCGTAGGCACTCGCCTCTTGGAACTCTTTGAGTTGTTTTGCTTTGCTCCACTTCTTCCCAAAGAAGTTGCCACCCGCGCATCCCAGCGCTCCACCACCAATTGCACCTGCGGCCTTGTCGTCTTTCAATACCTTCGCGCCAACCACACCGCCCAAAATTCCGCCAACCACGCAACCGATCTTTCCGGCCTTTTGTGTTCGCGCTTGATCTTCGGCCGGAGCCTGGGCGTGTGCGCCGATCGATCCGGTCACCAATGCAACCATTACTGCTGTCGTTAAAATCATTTGTTTCATTTTTATCTCCTTGTTTTTTTGTTGATGAATAATTTGCACCTGGGGAAGTTGTTGGGATCTTGTGCAATGTTCCCCGTGACATTGCATCCAAGATTTTTTTCTTACGAGTTGTCCGTCGGGAACGACACACCACCGGAATTTATCGGGGCAGTCTGCTGCCGATTTCCCTGGCCATTATTTATTTGCAAACCACCACCCTCAATGAGTCGGCTCGCCAACGTGTTCAATCCGCTAATGTGTTGCTTGCAAATTTCGATATGCCGTTCGGACATTGCGTCATTGATGCTCCGCACGGCTTCGACAAACGTTTTTTGATCCGCCATCAGGTTCAATCTGAGATTTGCCACCTCCTTACGCAGATCCTCTTGGGTGCGGAGCAAATCGGATTTTGCTTCTTCGATTGCGGCCACTGTTTCGACGCGACCGAGCTTGACTTCTATTGCATTGCGCACCCAGTCGGTAAATGTCATACCATTTTGAGCCATTTGCTGTTCAACCCGCTGCAATTGCCGCTCTGAAATTTTGATGTGCTTGTTAATTGTTTTCATTTTCCCTCCCTTTTGTTACCATTACTCAAACAAAAATTTGGATATTGTCAAGCTCACACCCAAAAGCGTTGGCATTATTGAGTTTTTGGCATTTAATTTGCACCGCAAAAATACACGAGCGTGTATATCCCGAAAGCCTTGGCGTTAAAGGCTTTGCTATTGTTTTTGATGCTTTTTAGATACACAGCGTTAGAACACCATAGGTGCGACATGTGCATACGTTCTGTACAGTCCCAAACAGACGGCTGTAGACTTTCGGCCACCGCGAGCTTTTGATTTTTCTTTTTGCTTTTCGGTTTTTTTGCTCTGGCTTTTTGCTTCTGCCTTGCTCCGGCTGTCCCGCTGTTGCTCTTTGCGGGCGCTCGGGCTTTTTGTTCTTCGCTTTTCCCACTGGCGCGCTCGTTCGCCAGTCAGTGCCCCGCCCTGGCCGTCTCATGCTGTTCCTCTGTATGTTTTCAGCGCGGCCCCAACGCTTGTGCCTGCAGCTCGTATCGCCCGCTGTGCGCCTGTCTGTGTGTCATCCGTCTGTACCCGTTGGCTGGGCACTCGCCTGCGGCTCTTGGTTCGCCGTCTGGTGGCTTGCACGACACCTGGGCACCTTCAACTCGGACGGCCGGCACGAGTCGTCTGGTCCGATCAGAGGGGCCGTGCGTGCAGCAGTCTGGTTCTGCCGTTTGGTCCCGGCACCCCAATCACTCGTCAGGTTGGGTCACGTCACTTGCCGTCTGCTTCCTAGACGCAACCTGTTTTCCATTTCCAAGTTGATCGTTAAAGAACCGCACCAGATTGTCTATCGCAGAAAAAACCCGCCGAAGCGGGTTCTAAATGTTTACATTTTGCGGCGGATCCTAACCGGCTCCGTGTCCTGGCAAGCCTTTACTTCGCTCATGATTTTAATGTTTGTTTGCACAGCAAGAGCATCATTGAGACTTTTTTTAATTTCAGGGCTTTCGGTCATATCAGCAGGGACTTCGCCATAAATGTTTTTTGCGGTCGCTTCTGCCCCAGCAGCCAAGATTATTTCAGCAACCTGCGGAACATTGTACGCTGCGGCAATGTGCAATGCATTGTGCCCCTCCATGTCCTGGGCGTTTACATCCGCCTCCATTTCAACAAGTGCATTGACGCAGCCAAAGGAATTGTTGTAGATCGCAAAGTGCAGGGGCCGGCCACCATTCTGCTCATTCCGCGCATTGATGTCTGCACCCGCATTAACAAGCTCCCTTATGACAAGTTCTTGTCCGCGAAAAGCCGCTATATGCATCAATGAATTGCCCTTCTCATTGAGAGCATTCAAGTCTTCAATTTTTCCAAGTGCACCCAGAAATTCTTGAAGCTCCTGCGCCGCACCTTCGCTCTTCTCCAGCTTAGCAGCAGCCTTCTTAAACGCCATGTAATTCTCGCTGTCAAAGTTCATATATCTCCTTCATTTGTAAATCGGTTCACTCACATCATCATGTTTTCTCTTTTTGTCAAGATCAAATTGACAAAACCCGCATCTGTGATTGGATGAAGTCAATCAACATAAGGGAGACCCAATGACCAATCCAAAAGATGAAATGATTTCGATCATGCTGTCGTTCAACAAGCGCCAGCGCACGAACATACCCAAATATCAGAAGCCAACCATTTTTGATAAGTTCGGCGGAGTGTGCGCGTACTGTAGCGATGCACTCAACGGCTCGAAGAAGAACGCATGGGGCGTGACCCATGCCATACCGTTGCACCTGGGTGGGGAGTCCTCAGCCGACAACCGGATCCCCTCGTGCATTCCGTGCATCCAAAAATATGGAACGTCCGACTGTCTGTCGGCGCTGACCGACAACCAAATGGTGCTGACCCCAACGTGGCATGCGAAATTGACGGCCATGCGCGATGCAGCGCTGCTGCGATCGAAGAACCACCTCACCCCGCTGTCCCCCAAATCGGACATCGAGCTTGTGCGCAGGAACGTACAAGGGCGGTGGATCCACGAACGCTCAACGGTGTTTGCCACCGTACTGCCAACACACGTTGTCTTCGGGCTGACCGATCGCAGTGGATCCAAGAAGCGCGTTGCTGAGATGGCTTCGCTGTTGGTGTTCGGCTTCAAAGCCCAGCGACTTGGCAACGATGGCGCCTATGAAGTCCCGGCGACGAAAGCCGGCTTGAACCTGTTCGTCGTGCCGCGCGATCGACTGCTTTCAGCAACGATGGCGCTGACAGAAGAGAACTGCTGGCTCCGCGAGGTGCGCGTATCGATCACCCCTGAGCATTCAAACAGTGAGTGGCGTTCCTACTGGTTCCGCTCCTACGCGGCACTGAAAGACAATCTCAAACGCCGCGTGTACGGTGAAGCACAGGCGCCCTGGCACATCAAGAACACACTGTCGATGAGCGCGGGCGCGGTACGCGCGCGGCGCCACTACAACTCAAAGAAAGCCAAGACCCTGGAACGGATGGAACAACACGCCCAGGTGATGGACTTGCGCGTGGCGGCGGGCCAACCACTGGAAGATTGGGACGAACGGGTCAAACGGGTGGAACGACAACTGCAGCTGCAACTCAAGTTGTCGTAGTCCAAAAGAAAAAGGACCGAATGATCGGTCCTTTTTTATGGGCTGTGCATGTGTGCGCCTCAGAAGTTGAAACCGGCAGCGAAAGAGAGGACGGCGATGGACACCATCAGTGCTGCGTGCATTTGGAAACGGGTTTGACGTTCAAAGCATTTCAAGCGTTGGCGTGCGGATGTCTTCATTTCATTTGCTCCTGTATGGAAACGGGGGCTTCGTAGATCATGGGGTCATTCTCTTCGACACAGAAGACGTAAAACACACCATAGACGTTGAATGCGATGGCTGCGAACAACGCAGCACGCAATGTGTAGTACGTCATTGCACTGCGACCGTATTTTTTTTCATAGCGTAATTTCATAGTTGAACTCCTTAGCGTTTGGATTGGGTATCAGCCGATTGTGGCTGTGTGCTTTTCATAGGTGGTCATGTCCACCGATTTGATATACATCTGCACGAATGGAGGCAAGCAACCACGGAACATTTGAAAAATCGTTGTGCCCGTGGAGTCATCATGGTGCCCGGTGCGGCGGTTGATGCTGCGGTTCATCATGGTGGTTAAAGAGGCATAGCCATCGCACACCAATACTTCAATGATTGCGTTGTACACGGCAGCGAGCTTGGTGTCGTTGTTCAGTGTGGCTTTGCGGTACAAGCAGCAAGCCAGGTGGATGGGTGTGGCGTCACAAGTGGTAGCGCGGCTGTTTGTCAGTGCGGTCAGTTGTGCAGCGTCAACGCGGCCATCCTTCTCGCGGAAGTTGGTTATAACGATCGAACGTACTTTTTTTAAGTTTGCTTTTTCAATGGCGTTGAAGAGTTTGGTTGATGTGTTCATGCAATGCTCCGAAAGGTGGTGGGATGGATAATTAGCGGCGCTTGGATTTATCTTTCATTTTTTTGAGAAAGCGCAACTCACGTTTGACTTTGGTGGTGATGCGGATGTCGTTTTTTTTCATGCTCCGCTCCTGTTAGTTGATCTTTCCGGCTGTTGGGAAAGCAGCATCGGCGCGGTCGTACATGCTTGTGGAGCTTGCCGCTGAGTTGAATACTCCGCTGACGACGGTGACAAGCAACCACCCAGCCAGGACAACAACAAATGCAGCAGCGGCGATCTTCAAAGTTGTTTGGTTAAAGATGTTTTCCATAAATCCCCCTAATGTTAAATGTAAAGTTAGATTGTTTCGCAAACACGATTGATGAAATTGCAAATTGAAACGTGAAAAATGGCGGCGGCTACTAAAGTTGCGATAATCATTTTGCTTCCCCTTATTTGCTGTCTGTACATTCAATGTAAAAGAAATTACTTAGGTGTCAATACCTTTTATTGAGACATTATTAAAAAACTGTGAGATAACCGACAGTTTTGAATATTAGTTAAAATATCTCAATCCATAAAAAAGGGGCCGACGTATCGACCCCTTAGATTCAATTGATAATTTTTCATCACACGATCTTTGTCGGCGCTGGACTTTCAAAATCCATAAACAGAACGGGCACGCAAACAAGAAATGACGTGAAAATCGGATAGAACATATCCAATGAAACGCCCAGTCCTGGGAACGCTGCGGCGACAGAGAACAATGCCACTCCCATCAAGAGTGCAACAACGATGACGGCGATGAGGTATGCAAAGAGTTTGTTCATTGGGCCACCCACCCGCTTTCTTTGTTCATCCGTTGCACGTTACTCAGAAGCTCGACAAGTTCGCCCTCGGCAATCTCCGACGCGTCCATCCAATTGAATGTGTAGTAAAACGACGCGGACAAATCGCCTTCCCATCCACGAAACAACTCATCATCAGAGCGTGATTTGGCGCGCACGATCGCCTCGCGAACGATGCCCTCACGGCTCCACAGTTGAGCAACCTCGTTCAACTCTACAAAACCGTTCTCGATAACTTTGTTAATGATGTCCTGCATAACTACCCCCGCGCTTTGTTTATCTTGATTTCACTTAAACACAAGGTCCAACATTGTCAATACCTTTTATTGAGAAGCGACATTTTTAAAGTCAACGGCGCCTTGGGAGCGGGATAAAATCCCAATAAAAAAGCCCGCTTTCGCGGGCTTCACGCATTTGACTTTGATCCTTACAGATCGCCGTACATCGGACTCCTTAAATAACACAAGAATTTCCGCCTTGAATCTGGCACTTGTCTATTTTTCATAACTTGCGCATTTTACCCCTAGCGCCGCTCCAAACAATCGCCTTACTAATACGTGCACGCTGCGCTTCCACTCGGATGTATTCGACAAGATCCAGCCGCGCAGTGAAGGCCGCCAGATCATACGCGTCCATTCCGTAGTGGGTTCGCCGCTCAGGATCGGCGCCCAACGACAGCACAGTACGGATGGCATGTCGTTCGGCCTCAAACAGTTCGGGCACGGACTTTTTCAACATCGTGGTACGCCACAGTATCGTGTGCAGAGGGGTTTCACCTCGCAGGTTTTTGATGTTGATATCTGCGCCTGCGTCCACCAGCCGCTGCAGCTCATCGTAGTCGCCAGCAATCACCGCAATGTGCACAGGTGTGTGCCCGAACGGATCGGGGGAGTTGTCCTCCCCCATGTCGCACTCCATTACCATTTGACGGCATCCGCAGACCAGTGAGGAGCGCTCAGTTCATACAACTGCCAAATGTTTAGATAGGCGTCATCATCAGAGCAGTCCAACACCTTTTCATCAGCGTCCAATAAACGCTCTTCCAGTTCTTCCCACGCTTCGATCGCAGCTTCCACTGAACAGTCGGCGGCCAGCAACTTAAACGGATCATCCGACCAGCGTCCATCCACCCAGGGCGCGGCATTGAAGATGTGGAAACCTGCATACGTTTTGGACCAGATGAAGCGCACCGCGCCATCTTTTTCGTCGCAAACGGTGTGGGCGGGTGTGATGTAAAATTCGCGCATATTCGTTCTCCTGTGTTGGGTTGTGTGTTCACCAAAACACAGGAGCCAATATTGTCAATACCTTTTATTGAGTGAAATACGATAATTTCGCCCTGTCGATCGCCAAATAAAAATGAGCCGGTCTATGCCGGCTCACTTTCTTCCTACAACGGTCATTTACACGGCGACAAAGCCACGTTCAAAACCTCAAACCCCGCATCCTTTGCAATCTCTTTGAGGACCAGCACCAGGTCATCTTTGCGTTGCTCGTCTTGTTTACGGCTTATCAGCAGCTCCAAGTCGTTGATGGACAGGTCGTTGATATTGACAAGTTCCGTGCAGGGCAATGAATTGCACACCCCAAGGGTTTCTATAATGGTCTGCAACGCACTGGGCTTCACACCTGGACGTTCGTAGCCCTCGTGGTAATAGTCCGCCTCACCTGCTTCCGCTGCTTCAAAGAGAACGTCATTTGGTATGCGGATTGTTGCGCGTTCTGGATGGATAAACGATCGTTTTTTGATCCAAGTCGAGGGTCCAATTTTCCACCGCGATCGGACTTCCAAATTTGTTTCCATGCTGGTAATCACCGCCCACACCCCCTCCTTCTCATTGGCCCCTAAGCACAGCAGTGGGTGGGTGACACGTAAGGTGGTATCGATGTTGTTGCGGTGTAAAACATCAACGCATGCGTAAACAATTATTCCGGGGCGTAATTCGTTAGTTTTCAGCATAGGCAATTCCTCAATGAATGGAACACCCATCCAATCAGAAATTGAAAGCGAGTCAAGAAAAAGGCGCGATTTTTCGGGTCTGTTTTCAACACTGAACACTGTTGTGCAATTCGTCAAACTTCTTAACGCATCTCTTGACGACCAGTCGCAGCAAAAGACCCACCAACAAAACACCGTTCAGGCCGGTGCGCCACACACCACCGATATCCCACGCGGCGAACATCGCCAAACCAAACACAGCCAAGCCCTGTACTAAGGTAGCCAAGCCTTCCACTTTCTTTTGATCGGGCTGTGCATCATCACCAAGACAATACCTTCGATAAACAACTAACGTTTGAGCCAGTGCTAGAAAGGCAATGGCGATATCAATTCCGGTCGTGAATGCAAGAAGATTGTGGACCACGAAGACGTAACTTGCGATTTCAACGAAAAACCCCAGAACCAGTGCAAAGAAATACACACGCGCATAAAATATTTTTGACATTGACACCCCCAATTGATTGAATAATCTCAATCAAACACGGATGCCAATATTGTCAAGTGACATGCTCACTTACATTCTTCTACGCGCAACCGGCTGTTTTCTTACGGAACCAACAGCCTTGGCGATGGCGGCCTTATCCCACCGTGCCTCATGCTCCAACAGCAGTTGTTTTGCCTTCGTGCACACAGCGATGTCAGACGGCCTCAATCCCTCGTTGTTGCGGATCCGGGGATCAGCTTTGCGTTGCAACAGCCAGTTCATTCGCTTCGTGTAATCAGTGTTCGCCAAATAATGCAGTGCTGTCTCGCAATTCTCGTCCTGCGCGTTGACATCCACTCCCAGGTCAATGATCCGATGAATAAGGCGGCAACCTACGGATTGGTCGATCAACCAATGCAACAATGTTCTTGAGGAGGCAATTTTATCCATTGGGTTGTAACCACTGTCCAACAAGACCTTGACGGTGTGTGCAGAGACGTAACAGAAAGCATATGCCTCGTCGAGAATTCCAGCCCCTTTGTTATCTTTTGCATTAACGTCCGCACCAGCTTGGACAAACGTTCTGACTCGGGAAGCGTTTAACATGCGGTCATTAAAATTGAATAACGGTGTTTTCCCGTTACGATCGCGCGCATTGGGATTTGCGCCCTTACTCAGAAGCAACAGTGCCACATTGTTGTCAACAGTGTGCAGCGGGGTGCATCGCTCTCGTGTTCGGGCAGAAATGTTAGCGCCGGCATCAATAAGCACCTGGGCGACATCTGCATTGGTCGCTGTGTGCAGCGGCGTCCAGCTTTTTTTATAGGCCGTTGCGGCATTGGGATCCGCCCCACACTCAACCAACGCCTGTGCCGCTTCCCCGCTTACAACTGTATGCAACGGGGTAAGCCCCTGTTCGTCCTGGGCGTTAGGATCCACTCCCAACGACACAAGGTAGTGCACGACATCGGCATGCACACTGTTATGCAAGGATCTTGCCCCGCATCCACACTCAATCAAACCGCGTGCGTGATCGGCACTGTTGGCGTGGAACAACAAAGATGGGTTTTGAGTGGCCGTGGACACACCAAGGTACTCGGTGCTGACAACTTGGTGTACGGCCAATGAATTGCCGCACATTTTCAGCCAATCCTTATCAGTATCGATACTATCTTTTTTAAATAAATCCTCAAACAGCGAATGCGGAACATACTTGTGATACCGCCGCGTTCGCTCTTCGTGATCCAACATCGTTGTCAATGGGGCAAGAAAAGCGGCTGCGGCATCGCTTAGCACCGTATAGAACGCTGGCACGCGGAAATTTGGATCGGCACCCGCTACGATCGCCGCTTCCACAAGATTGACGCTGCGCGCGTGGGACAGAACGAATTGCCGCGAAATGGTGTCACTCAAGGTGACCTCATTAACGGCCACCAGTGGTAAGTTTGTGAGTATTTCATTTACATCTGAATTTGCTTCAACCATTTTTTCCAACTTATCCATAAACTCTTTTTCATATGTCACCATTCAAAGCCCCCCCCCATGCAAATTGAGATAATTCAATCAATCATGGAAGCCAACATTGTCAAGCTCAAACAAAAGCCCGCCGAAGCGGGCTTGTATCATCTTGCGCATCTCAACGTCCCAAACCCACTGCCGCAATCACCCGCGATATCAGCTGCTTTTCTTTGCCGTCGAAGTCAACAACAATGCCGTCCGCCTTCATTTCGTGCTCGATATCACTTTTAACCAGGTCAATGTAGTCATTGAACCGCTGGCGCTCAAACGCACCCTCTTTTGAAAGAACAGCGCGTACACGGTTTTCGGTCACGTACAGCGGATATTGATGCTCCAATCCCGACCCGACAACCTTCTCAACAAACAAGTCATTTTTGAACTTATAGACCTCGCCGGATGCGTCGCAGCGAAGTATATAGCCCTCGCACGTGCATGAGCCATCCACCAAAGTGGGAAATTTGTTCCCGTGCTGGATAACATCCGCGAAGGTGCCAGACGCAACTATGGGAGCCTTCTTTAGTCCGACTGCATCAAGGACATGTTGATATGGAAGACGCCGGCCATCAACAACGATATCGAACAGGTAGAAGTCCAATGCGCCGTAATCGGCGTTCTGCTGCACCTTAAGTCCTCCCGCTTCACCAGCAAGCTCGCCGAAGAAGCGGACGGTTTGCCCTTCGTTGATCACGCCAGCAACTGCCAACGAACGGTGGTTGTCGCGTACAACGTCGGCATAGCGCTCAAAAACCTCCCTGTGATTGAAGAACACTTCATCTGTGAGGATCCGGTTGCGGGAAGCCGATTGAACCTTGTCGCCATTGGTGATGAATTGATAGTTTGCGCCGTGAATCTTTTCAACAGCGCGCCAATTCTCCACACTTCGCAAACAGCGCATTTTTATCTTTTCTGAGAATGTATCTATTGTTGGATAACGCTCAAATGTCAACGCCATTGAAACCCCCTTTTTATTTAACCGATAATTTCAGCTAAACAGGGGATCCGACATTGTCAAGCTCAAAAAAAACCCGCCGAAGCGGGTTTGATCTTCATAACTTATATCTCAATTCCTTTCCCGCGCCAGCGCCCAATTTTTGTGAATATCCTCAGAAGTGAGTTTGATCCGATCCAACGCGTCAAGTGACTTCTGTGAAAAGCCGTGTTCTTGGATTTTTTGCTTAAAACTATTATTCCATTGACAATCGACATTGATACTTTGGACATCCTGGAAGACTTTGGGATCTGGCGTTAAAGGGGCACCCAATAAAGCGCCTACATCGTCACCGCGTGCTGGCTCTTTGGTGAGCAACAACTTTGTCATTGCCAGCACGTCAATAGTAGGTTCTCAAGCGCTGCTCTGCTTGGTACTTAGCGATGTTGCGTAGCATGTTGCGCATAAGGAAGAAGAATGGAATGCCAGCACCGATGAGGAAGCCCGGAATACCCGCAGCCGGACCAAGATCCATGCTCCCCCACAACACACCACCAACAAAGAACCCGACAACAGCAGACCAAAAGGTGATCCAAACAGTCCCAATCAAAGCGTTAATTACAATTTTCATATGCGCACCTCCGTTGATTGACATCTTACACAAACAGAAGATCGGTTTTTGTCAACCCCACTGCATCTCTAGCTAGCTCCAAATGTTTGCGGGAGTCAAGCTCGCGTTACATCTTCCGCATGGGTTTTACTGAGCCGTTAAGCTGATCAGCAATAGCGCAATGAATTCTCTGGTGCTGTTTGTGATGTAAGAAGTCAGCGAGGTGCTGAGTCAACTCGTCTTCTGAGGGGCTGTCAGGTTCCATCCAATGAGGTTTAGGAAGATCCTTAAATCGCACATGGATGTTGTAAGCGCACATGATTTTGGCGGCAGCGCGTGGCGTGACCATGAGCCCTTCGTGCAATCGCATCGCCAGGTCTTCGATGGCCGAACGCCAGAACGTTAAATCCTCCGGCAAGTCCACAGCATTGAAGTCCAATGCATCGCACAGCAATGGCCCTAATATGATGGGCTCTGGGTGATCAAACATTCGACTCATACCCTGTGTAGAGCGCCAATCGCTTTGCCAATCGGTGGCCGGCGCGCTATCGTAAAACGAAACAGGCATATCAACACCTCGTGTGATTAAGATTTCTTACTCAATCACGGCCAGACTTTTGTCAAGCTCTTATCTTTATATTGCGCAAAACAATTAAGCCCGCGAAAGCGGGCTTAATCATTGGCGGTTACATTCGCCGACGTGTTCGTATTGGAGTGTCCTCCGCTGCCACCGCCTGGGCCAATCGATCGCGTTGCTGTTGTTCCTGGGCGTGTTCAAGGTATGCGCTGATTGACGCGTACATGCTCGACTCTGAGGGGGTCATATCGTCAGCGTTTCGTGCGCTTGCGTCCGCCCCCGCCTCAACAAGCAAGACAACCGTCCTTAGATCTCCCCACATGGCCGCTGCGTGCAATGGATTGTTGCCAATGCAGTCGCGCAATGTCAGATCCGCGCCTGCCGCTACCAGAACTTCAACCGTTTCGTGCGCGCCCACACTCAACGCCAAGTGCAACGGTGTCGCGTAGGACCAATCGGATCGCTTGTTGATATCGATGCCCGCGTTTATGCACCGCTGGACGGCCTTAAATTGGTTGTGCTGGGCAAGAACATGCAGAAGATGGTTACCCTCCCCGTCCACCGCTGAGGCGAGCCCTGTGGCGATGTAGTGGTAGCAAATGCGGTCCCACTCCTGCTCAATTTCGTCCTTGCCGATCACACCAGTGAAAATGTGATTCACCAATATATCCACAAGCGTAATTGTTGTTGGTCTGGTCATATGCCCTCCAAAATGCGGATATGCATTCACTCAATCATGGAAGTCAACATTGTCAAGCTTAAAGAAAAACCCGCCGAAGCGGGTTTGTTATTTGAATTCCTTGCATTAAACGCTGGCAATAAAACATCCCAGCGCAAGGCCAAAACTGAAAGCAGTCACAACTGACAAACAGACTGCCCTAATCCACATTGTGCGTTCGACCTTCAACCTCGATTTTGACGCTCCGATGTAGCCATTGATCGAACATTGAAGATCATCAAAACAGTGTTGCAAAGCTGCAAAATAAAGTCTATCCATAAAGCCCCCTTTTATTGTTTTTGTGAATCCAGGGAACCACATATATCAATATTGTCAAGCTCAAAGAAAAGCCCGCTTATGCGGGCTTTTGTCTTACATCTTCCGCTTCACTGTTGAAGTCATTTCCGACTGTACATCAGATACAGCGGCCATCAGATTTTTCTGCTGCCGTCGCCGCAGATCCTCAATCAAGTGATCACGCTGCTCCTCATATGTGGGCCATCTGTTGCTCGCAACCCAGTCGGGAATGTCACCTGATCCATCACCAAAAAACCGAGCTTGATTGTGCATCTGTAGGAGCGTTGCAGTGTCGTGCGGATTGATCTGAGCTCCTCTCTCAAGCTTCGTAAGCAAATCATATCGGTGTAGAGAGAACACTGAGCGTGCGATGGAAGGGTGTGCGGTTAAGCATTCTAAGCCCAGCGCACTCTCATCCAACCTACTGCAAGCCAGATCCAAAAACACATCGACATCAAAACCTTTTGTAATCTTGTGATTGTTGTCCGTTACTTCTACAGTTCCATTGTGAAAATGTATAGCCTCTTCTACCCATCGACTCAGCCAGGTGTAAAATACTGCGCTTGCAACACAGCCGACACCCATTGCCAACCACCCTATATAACTTGCATCCATACTGACCCCCTAATTATTTAACCGATAGTTTTAGCTAAACAGGGGCTTCAACATTGTCAAGCTCAAAAAAACCCGCCGAAGCGGGCTTTAGTCTTACATCTTTCGTCTCATTGTTGGTGGCGTGTACACCTCACCAACTTCTGCCAGGATCACATCCCGCTGTTGACGGTTCAATGCTTGTTGGACCTTTTCTTTCTCATCTCCAACGGCATACGTTTCGGGGGACATATACTTTCGCTGTGCTTCGTCACTCATTACAGCGCCACGATCAATCAACTGAGCGACTTCGTGAGCATCAGGGAACCTTCCAATTTTTAAGTAGGAGGCCAAGTCTGCGGTCGGATCTTCGGAATTTTGTACCAGGTGCGCGATCGCGCGTTCGCATCTTTGCCAGTCTTCAAAGTCACCTGAGCAAGGAACATGAGCCTCACGCACACAATCAAAATGCTTCACAACCAAATCCATGGGGCGTTCGCCTTCTGCGCCACTCTCAACTCCAAACCGCTGCAAGACATCAAAGATCTCAAACTTTCCGTTTAAAAGCGAACTTAGCATCAGACTTTGCCCGTCTTCGTTCACCACGCCAGGATCGTGGCCCATCAACAGCATCTCAGTGACAGCCTGTGGGTTTGCCATTCCATGCATATGGTGGGCTTCAAAGATTTCGGGATGATCCGTCACAAGTTTCAATTCAAGCGGCAGGACCAGTCTCAGATTATTAGACGCCTCAGAGTGTCGGTGTAAGTCTTCCCTTAGTTGTTCTGGTGAAATCTGTACTTCACTCCTGAAAACCTGCGCTATATCGCGCAATTCATTGACAGGCCTGTCCTTTATTCCATAAAGAACGTCTCCCAAAAGGTGCTGCGTGGGAATCCCACCATACTCTAATGCACGGCTGATTTTATCGACCGATTGGCACAGCTCTGTGACGGTCAATACGTCAATGTTTTCTGGGTTGTCGATATTTTCCACGCGGCACAACACATTGGGATCACCGCCCTTGTCTAAAATTTGGACAAATCCCAAATACACATTCACCTTTTCATCAAACGCCGCCAACCCGCATATAGAGCCAACGTACCTCAAGTTCTTTTCGGGATACTCCCAGGTAATTTCTTCGTTCGGATCATGGCGTCCGAAATAGTCGCTAATGCTTGATGAATTGTCACTTGTGATCAGATCGTAGATCTCAGCGTCACTGTATTTGCGATTGATCCATTGATCGCGCTCTGCAACGGCGCGAGTGATCACCTCTACTTTATCCGCTGAGGCTTCCTCAAATGGATTGTAAGAGACTTGAGTGTGATCATCCATATCTGGACCATAATATTCAAGCAGCTGAGGCTCCAGGTCGTCCAGCTTCGCTCCACAATCAATGAGCGCTTGAACATGGCTGGCACTGGTCTTATCTGAAAATAACGCGTAAGCAAGGGGGCTACCGAGAAAGCTAAGTCCGCCGTCCAGGTTTACACTCATCTCTTTATTGACATTGTGAAAGATATTGTCTTCCTTGAAATAGTCTTTCAGATCATCGGCTGTTGAAGAGTTGATAAATTCAACCATTTCCTTGTCGTTATATATGGGTCTTACGGGCATGACACCCCCTACTTGATTGAGATGCATTCAATCAAGCAGAAAGACACGATTTGTCAATACGAAAACAATTAAACTTCAGACCACAATAAAAAGCCCGCCGAGGCGGGCCTTAAATGTACGCGCCGAACCATCACATGCGACGGGCAATGGTTTGTCTGCCGGGCCCACTCTCTTCAATGGCTTGCTGAATAACGTCGCGCTGCTCAGACGCACGCTGATCTGTTTCCAGATAGATATTCATTGTTCCAACAGCCTGGTTGTAATCAAGACCGCTGAATATCCGTTGTTCTACGCGTAATGCGTTCATATCATCCACAGACAGACCCATGTCATTTTTTATTGTTGGGTCCGCACCATTGCTGACAAGAAGATTCTGACAGTTACCGCAATCGGTTAGATGCAAGGGTGTTGATCCTCCTTCCCCGCACCGATTGATATCTGCCCCTGCGTCTATCAACAAACGAACGGTATCCAGATCATTCAACTGTGCCGCGAAGTGCAAAGCAGTGTCGCCGTATTCATCGCTCATATTTATGTTCGCACCAGCTGCGATGAGTTCACTTACAACAGATGAACAATAATTGGCGACTGCCTGGATCAGCATAGGGCAACCCGTATTCTTCATCACCCTGTTGACATCAAGTCCGTCCTTAATATAGCCATGGATATCCTCCGCCTTGTCGAGCTTCAAGGCCATTTCCAGCTCAAATTCAAAAATATCGAAGCCATCATTAGCATTTACTTCGCCGCTATTCATCGAACACCCCCAATTGATTGACATACATTCAATCAAACACAACCGTCAAGTTTGTCAAGAACCAAACAAAAGCCCCCAAATTGGGGGCTTTTGGTCTCTCACATCCGGCGCACTTGCGATCGTCGCACATTCAATGCATCCCCGTCCTCACTGAGTATTGCTCGTTTTAATGTGTAGTTCTCCAAGAGAGACTTGGATTCAATATGATCCTCACGATTGATACCGAACGGTACTTCCATGTTGGCAGGAGTCTGGCCTTTACTGTTGCGCACCAATGGATCTGCACCCGCCTCCAACAAGTTGTGGATCAATTCAGGATTGGAGCCTTTCTGCATTAGCCGGTGTAGTGCAGTGTTGCCGGAATATTGATCAGCGGCGTTTAAATCGACACCCAGTTCTTTCATCAACTGAACCCCAGCCTGGCTCGCGTTGCGTTCAACAAACGCAGCGTTACAACGATCCGCGAACCGCTCTCCTTTCTTATTTACGATATCCGTGGACGCGCCTGCATCCACCAAAAACTTTGCATCCTCGATGTTCTGAATGTGGTGGAGTGCGGTATCGCCCCTTTCCCCCTGTGCATTCACATCAAGTCCGGAGAGTACAAGTTGCTCCATCAATTGCGAGCCTTCACGATGGGCATGTATTGATGCGAAATGGTGAGGCTGGATCATTTCAGCGTATTTTTCGACCAGCAAGTGTATATCAGCGCTTGATTTCATCAACCACTCAATATGATCTTCCTTCGCCGGCGCTCCATTTTTTACAAGCAACGCCACCCGCTCCAGACTATTTGCCAAATCGACCAAATCAACAAGACTGCGACTATCTAAATCACCATCTCCATCGCTGTACGAATGAACTTTGACTTTAGAGTTAACATTCGCGCCCATTTCAATCATGTCGTTCATCACATCCAGAACGTGCCTATTGCTTTCTTCGCCCATGATTTTGGCTGCAACAAAAGCCAACGGCGTTAATTCTTTGTTATCAGTCAAACTGAGAACTTTGATTGGCGCGTTGATATCGTGCATTTCAAAGAACTTCTTAACAGCGTCACGATCCAAGACAGCGCTTGTATTACTTGTTTTGAGAACAGTGTGTACGTCCGGTTCTTGAATATTTTGAATCTTGGGTGTGGCCTCCATCAATCGCTCGCGCAACTCCTGTGCTTGAGTCGTCAGCGACGCGGCAAGACCCATTTGCAATTGATCCACAAGGCTCTTCCACGCCTCAGCCTTACTGATATGGCCTGGCACATCATCTATCGTCCAGGATTTGTTGGCGCTGTCCCATTTTGCAGTTGGGAATGTGCCTTTAAGCGCGTCTTTCAGATCGAACGGCGCCGCAATGGCAACCTTTCCATTGCGTTGAACAATGCCCACTTCCATCGTGTTTGGAGGCTGGATGGTCTCAAGGCTCAGCGTACCGCCCATTTGATTGAACGCTTCAACCTGAGCCCGCGCTTCATCATAGAACTGCTGAGCGGCTTCATAAGGCAATTGGTATTTCGCCACCTCTGCTATACGTGCTTTAGCTCGTTCCAGTTCAGGTCCTTCTAGTGCAGGTTCACTCCCAGCATCGATCAAATTCATTTTTTCAGCGACTTGGCCGCTGGCCCACTCCTCAAGCTTATTGAGATTTCGCTTGTTGTCGCCAACCAACCAACCTTTTTCTCGGGAGCTCCATTTTGCCGTCTTAAACTCGGAACGGAAATCGTCTTTAATCCCGTACGGAACCTTTACCACGAGACTGCCACCACTTGATTGCCATGAAACTTGATTCATACATACCCCCTATTTGATTGATATTCATTCAATCAAACAGAAGGCCGGATTTTGTCAACCCACCTTACCCCCCTTACATAACAATAAAGCCGGCTTTCGCCGGCTTTCAAATCATATGTTACCTATTGTGCGGACCTTGTATGTTCCGAAATTTAACAGGCCTCTTCCACCATGCCCAAATGTTAAACGCAATTGATACGATAGCCGGGAAACCAATTAAAGCAATAACAAGTAAGTTGGTTATTGATGAAGCCTGGAAGCAATAGATCCACGCCGACAGCGACAACGCGGCAACAACACAAATAGACCTAGCACAGCCTTCAATTCTTTCAGACAACACCTGATCAAATCCACAAATCATCAACGCCGTTTTGGCGACTCCACCAACATACATGCTCAACACGGCAACAAACAACATCCAGTTGATTGAGGTTCCATTCCATGCTGATACAGCAACTAAGCAAATTGATGCGACCTGGGCCACCAAACAGGAAAGTACGGCAACAATGAAAATAGTAACCTCAAACACTGTGTCGGCGCTTGAAGGAAATGACTGCTCGTTTGGATCCATACATGCTCCCGTGTTTTGATTCATCTTGATTTAAATCAAGCACGGATGCCAATATTGTCAATACTTTGTCTTGATGATGGTGCAGATGAGTGGGTACAATATTCTCCACTCCTCTCTAACACAACAAAGCCGGCTTTCGCCGGCTTCGCTGTTTTGTCATGCATCCACTACATTCGGCGCTTCACACGAGTGGTTGCTTCCTCCAACCCCACCGCGTCGGCCAACACTGACCGCTGGTGTCTCGCCAAGATCCGTGGTGCCCGTTCGATAAGATCCGTCCAAACGAACTGGCGATTAACCGAGGGCCTTTTCATGTACTCATCAGGAGTACATCCGTAGTGGCTGGGGCATTTAACAGATGGGTCTGCCCCGTACAGAATGAGCATTTCTTGCATTTGGCGTGACTTAGCAAGATACAACAAACCGCTATCAATCTCACAATTTGATTGAGACATTCGCTCAAGCAACGGCTTAACGTACGCGCATTTGTTCCAGCGAACAGCAAGCTGGAGAATTCCGTCATTAGAAGCGGTGTATTGGTTGTTGTGGCGGGATAACCTTACAATATCTTTAAAAACTGCCAGATCATCGCACCAGTAGGCAACCATGAGAGGATGCTGATCCAGCAAATCGCCATCATTATCACGGAAGTCAAAAACATACCTGTGCTCTTTGATTAAATATTGAGCAACCGTCGACTTGCCGCTAGCGATCAACATTGACAAGATGGGGTAGCCATTATTCATTCGCAAGTTAACGTTCGCGCCGTTGTGCACAAGCAGTTGCGCCGTCGCTGGCGACTTGGCATGAAAGAGTGGACACATAATCGTGTCGTGTACGTAGTTGGGATCCGCCCCAGCCGCCAGCAACGCTTTTGTAACACCAATACTTTCTTTCTCAACAGCTTTGCACAGCGGCGAGAATCCATATCCGTCCACCACACCGGAATCTGCCCCGGCCGCAAGCAGCAACTCCACCAGGTCAACTCTCCCACTTTCGATGGCGGAATGAAGCGGAGTTATATTAAGCAATTCGAACTCGCTTAACCCGCCCACTATACATTTCAAACCAAGGCTTGGATCCGCTTTGTTTTCAATCAGAACTTGCGCGTACTCATACGATCCATCTTTAATGCACTCGTGCAACAAAGTCGCATTGGCGTCCCAATATTCACGATGCTCGCTGACCATGCCTCTATATTCATTCAAATCACCTGTGCACTCCACCATGCCCTTAAAAATTGCCATGTTTCGTTCCAGATACGCTTCGCGTGCATACTTCAATTTAATTGAGTTGGCCTCGCTCTCATGACGGCATTGTCGAGCAGCTTTGAGCGCAATTAGGTACTCTCCAACGGCCCAGGAGTACCAATCATTTTCAGACTCGGCGACCTCCACTTGATCAATCACTTCGTCGCCTTTTGCGTCCGCAACGTGATCGAGAGCCAGTTGCTTCTCCTTGAACGCTTCGTACACCAGTCGGCCGAATAGCCCGAGACAAAAACCAAACGCCAAGCTCATTATGAATGTATATAAATCCATGAAACCCCCTTTTTATTGAACTGATATTTCAGCTAAACAGGGGTTCTAATATTGTCAAGCCAATTGCAACAACAACCGCGAGATGCGCCAATAAGAAAACCGGCTTTCGCCGGCCTTCTTTTCAGCATGTCACGATGTCAAGCTCACAAAAAAGCCCGCTTGCGCGGGCTCATTTGTATTGCCGGATAACGACTTTTTACAGATCGCCGTACGTAGGCTTATTGTCCTTAAGCAACTTCACACCAGCATCGCTGCCTTCAAACTGCTTAAGGATGTCCGGCTTCGGACCTTTGCCACCGTAGTAGAACGGGGTCTTCTTGCCATCGTGGAGGAAACGGTTGTTGACCCTATCCTCCTTCGGCGTACGCGGCTTGCGTTCCTTCTTCGGCGTGTCCGAAACTGATTCGTCGCTCTCCGTCTCTTTGAAGAATTCACTCACCCGCGCTTTCTGCGACTTGGTGAGGTACTTGGAATTCTTGGAAAGCATGTTGAACACATCAGTCAGCACATCACGGGCGGAAGCACGGCGAGCTTCTTCAATGCGCTGACGATCCGGGGCCTGCTTTTCTGCCAGGGCTGCAATTTCCTTGTCCAGCTTCTTTTCAAGCTCATCGGCTTCCTTCCAAGTGAAGGTCTTCTCGTTCATTTGTCTATTCGTCCGCAGGCCGTCATTGGCAGATGGATCATATCCCATCAAATTTCAATTGCCAAGCTGCCAGCACTTTCATCAAAGCAGAGCCCAAAGAAGCAAAAGAACATCAAAAAAGCCCCCTGCTGGTGGCTTCATACACACAACACCCAACAGCTTTACGGCTTAAGACCGGGTGGACGGCGGCGGCGGGTGGACGAAGGTTTGGACCAGCTATTAACAACATCATCTACCAGTTGGTAAGCTTTATTTTGCCGACCCTCATCTTCTTCAATTTGTTGCTTTTCATTCTGTCGAAGTGTATTGAAGTCAGCCTCAAACTCTTCAGCTTGAGACGGGGCTGCCCATTTGCTCTTTAAGAATGACACTGTGTTGCGAATACTGGAACGGTCCAAAATGACATCCGCCGCCAAATCCCGCAATACTTCATTTTTGTATTCTGCGCGGCTTAGCTTGCTTTTAAGCTCTTCAACCTCCCGCGCCTTTTCCTGCCCGTATTGGATCGCCTCCAACTCGCTGCGCATCCGATGGCGCTCACGCTTTTCTTCTAGCTGATCCTGCTCGATCTGCCTTGACTCAGCTTGCCCTTCGGCAAATTGAATATTTTTTTTCAGCAAATTGGTCGTGTTCAGATCAGTGTCGCGGCTGACCTGCCCTGCAATGTCAATCAGATTCATAAGACCTCCCTGGCATGGATACAGAAATCCAACAAAACATGGATCCGATGATTGTCAAGCTCAATGCAGTCCATGAGAACATCCTTATGGACCCTCAAACACCTCCTGGCGGGCCAGTGGGGCGCAACAAGCAGGCCGTACCGCCATCAAGCACCCATTGCCCCACGGAGTCAAGCTGCATCGGCAGTGGTTCAACCTACCCCATGGCAACGGCGGATTGCTGCACTGAATTCCGTGAAGCCCCAAGGCAATTGTTAATTATAAGTCGGCTGGTAAAATATGCCCCGCACTCAACAACCTTATCAGGAAATTGCATGCACCCATAAATTACAAGGATAAAACATTATGGATTTTTACAGCACAATCTTCGGACTTGCAACACTTTTAGCCTTCACATCCGACAGCAAACTTATAATAATTGAACGAATACTTGAGAAGGTGCGTCAAATCATCAAGCGCAAGTGACAATTGGACATTGCGTAATGTTTTTCTAGTCGAAGCTACGATCCAATATGTTCACGTCTGGTCAAGCCAACCTGGGCGGCGGAAGAAGCGGCCTCGCTCCACGAGCTTATCGAGCCGTGTAATCCTGTCGTGACCGTTGTGCCGGGGGGCGCGGCGTTTGAACTCCGCCAACGCTTCCCGTGCAGCTTCCAAGTCGTCCTGCCCTAAGTGCCACTCGACAATGAACGTAATGAAGGACGTGTTGATGGGCTGGTACGCGTCCATATCCCGCAGCACCTCACCAAAACGTCCGGTCTCGGTCCGGTAGGGGTTGAGGGCGTACTGCATCTTCTGGGCCGTGAGCGCAGCCTGGAAGATCTCTGAAGCTGGCTTCTTGCTGCGCACGATTGGGTAATACGGACGGATGGCGTCTTTTTTGTCGTTCTCTTCCTTGAGAGCCGCGTAGTCCATACCCCGGTGGAAGCTTGTTTGGTTGAGCAGCCGTTTGTTGTAGGTCTCCAACATCTGTTCAAAAATGCTTTGGGCGTTGGCCTCCGACATGCCGACGGCCAACACCACCACGCGGTACTCACCGCCCAGCCGCTCACGCACAAACCATTCCCAGGCAACGCCACCGTTCTTCTGCCAGGCGAACGCCCCACGCCCGTAGCCGGCGTAGAACGGCACGCCCTCCGCGTCCACATGCAGCCATGCGTAGTCCTTGTTGAACTGCGGGCCGGCCATCCACTGCGTTTGCGTCACGCACGCGTCTTGGGAGTAGGACGCAAGCAATGGGACATCCACGCTGATCTTGCTCACGCCGGACATCTTGGCCTGTGCAACCAATTCTTCCACGTCCACGAGCTTGAATGTCACTGATCGTTCCCCATTTCGTACACCTTGAGGATGGTGCCGGTCTTGACATCAACCACGGCAATTTTGATCAAGCGCCCTTCAATGAAGTGCTGCTCGTTCTCGTAATGCGTCGGAAGATCAAAGGTCGGGTATTCCAGCTCGGTGTCCTGCGAAATGAGGGGCGGAACAACTTCATACTGGTAGATCTCCGTAAGGCGGCCTTTATGCGCGCGCGCATCGGCAGGATCCATAGGAAGAATGACCACAATCGACTCTTTGTCCACTGTCAAGCCAGGAACGTCAGACGCGGCATCGGTGAGCGCGTTGCGTGGCAGTGCAACTTGGTAGGTTGTTCGCTCAACCTTTGGGACGCGCGCGGTCACACCATAGGCGTTGGTTCCCATATACGAGCTTTCGCGTCGCCTTGTCTCTTTGCCGTAGATCGGTGCGTAGTAGCCACTGACACGATGCATCTTGGTGTACAGAGCCGTTCCTTCGTACTGGCGTTTTTCAGCGTTGTACTTCCACCTGTCAACCAATGGGTTGATCACCATGCTTCCCGCGCACAGATGTCCCGTGGCAATTGCCGCTGGGAGTGCAGCGACAGCGCTTTTGACACGTGTGGCGTGGTCCGCAGCAGTCTCAAACTCGTCTTTGGCCGGTATCGACTTCAAGGCGTTGTAGACCGCCACCATGTCGTGACCTGCAAAGTTGGTTGGGAGGGTTGCGCCCTCTTCCAGTGTGCACGGAGTGGTGAGCGGCAACGGCGCTGCCGACAGACTGCCACACCCCACAAGCGCGGCGATCGCGAAGATCCTTTTCATGTTGTCCCCTGTATGTACTGCTTGACCGTGAAACGTGGATGATAAACCGACCCTGGCCAGATCTTGCACCAATCGCCCGGTCGTGTCCCCGCCCCCTTTGCCGGATACACCCCAGCCGGCCAGGGAAGTATCCATTAGGGTGTCAAAGGAACGACAGGCTGCGTGTAGCATGGCTTCTGAGCCTCCATTACACACCGACATGAGCCTGATATCGACCGTTTTTATGCTGGCCGTTGCTGGAACCAACCCGCCGCCTGTCACCGTTGAGGCGAAGGCTCTGGTCGTGGCCTACGGACGCGACGCTGACGCTGCCGACAAGCGCTACAAGGGCGTAGGGCTTCGGGTCACTGGGGTGGTTGCCGAGGAACCCGCTTTGTACCGCCGCTCCCCGTTTGTGGCCCTTGAAGGCACGGACCTCACGAACAGGCCCGTGGCTGTGCTGGACCCGGCACGAAAGGATCAGCTTTCCGGTTTGCGCAGTGGGCAGTTGGTGACCCTCGATTGCCTGGGCAACGGGCACGTCTCCGGTACGCCGATGCTGAAAAATTGCACATTGGTTCAGCAACGCCCTTAACCCCGCCGCTTGGGTTCACAGCGCGCACTCACCACCAAACTTAGTAGTTGTTCGCCATGCGCGCGTGGCACAAGTCTCCGGGCCGTTCATCTAACGGCACGCCGAGGCTTGTCATCCGCAAATTTTTTTGCCTATATCTTTCCCCGCCGCTCCGGCAAGAGACTACTGATATGGCCAGAAAGTTCCACGATATCGACGTACGCATGATGCATTCCACAAATCGCATCGTCGAGAACGTCAATGAGGGCGCCAGCCCTGACGCAATTGCGCTGCTGCTTGACGATGAAGAGCTTGATGGGACCTTTGTCAGAAAGCTCGTCAAGTATCACGCAGCCAACAAGAGCAAGTCCGCTTACACCAAGCGGAACTACAAGAACACGAGTCGCATCACCAAGGAAGTTCGGGCGGAGAAGAAAGCCGAACTGGCTGAGGAACTGCCCCCGGTTGACCTGGACACCTTCAACGTTACCTTTAAATAATGAGGTGCAAAAGAATGTGTCACCCACGCCCGCTTATAGCGGGCTTTTTTATGTCTTCTTAATTACTTTGCACTCAGTTTAGCAAATGCAATCAACGCCGTTTCGGTGCCCCGCAATCGGCTGCGGTACTGGCTTCGCACCTGGGCAATTTGCTGCGGCGTGATGTTGGCAGTTGTCTTCTCTATCTTGACATTGATCAGCGCCATTTTTCGCTCAAACTCATCCGCCCCAATGCGGCCATTGATGACTTCAAGATACACCTTGGATCGCTCTTCAAATATTGCACGCAATGCCTCACTGCGCGTTGCCAGCCCTGCCAGCATGACGTTGGACGTGCCAGCAACCTTCAACACCCATTGCATGTCGCTCTTACTTTTCACGGCGGGGATCAACTTCGTATCGACGTGTGTTGACATGCCCAGACCCAGCGACACCAGGACAATTTGCTGATCAAGCGCAGGCAACTCCTTTACCCACGCCGAACTCACCGGCCAGTTCTCAGAGTCCTCGGGTGGAGCGTCGGACGCCACGGCTGTCTGCATGAGCGCAAACATCACGATGAAAACAACCACACAGTTGCGATGAAAGGCACTCAAGAACAATTCCCCTTAATCTCTATCAATTAGGCTTAGAACAGCCACGCTGGACCCAGGTGATAATTCGCGCATCACACAACTCATCCTCCTGCCCTTCAACCATCGTCATACCAGACGGCGGCGAACTCCACATCCGCTTGAGAACATATGCTGGATCAACGCCCATCTCTGACGTGTAGTCGAATATTGCCTGGTATATCGGATGTCCCGCAGGCACGGCCGTTCCGTTTTCATCGGCGACTTGATGAAAGCCCAAGTCTCCGTAGGGTGACCAGTTGACTCGACCCACGCCGCCCATAAAGACCAATGGGCATGCGGAATAGCAGTTGTTCCACAACGATGTATCCAATCCCTTGCTGCGGATGTACCGCCCGGCCGCAATTGCTTCGAGCACATACCCACCTCCGCTCCCCAAAGCAACTTGCTCAACATCTGGGTTGGCCTCAACCGCGTCAACTACTTTTTGTGCGAAGCCTTTTTCGATATCGCCCAAGACTTGCAGAACTCGGCCCTCGGCTTTAATCACATAGAACGACGACTGTCCTACTTGCGCGATTGATGCCTCTCTCGGTATGCCAAATTTACCTACGCAGTCCAAGTTCCATTCGATCACTCGCTCATCGTGAGACTCTCCGATGATGGCGTTTGCCACACTGCTAAAGTTGCTCAACGAGACAGCCATAACGCGCAGCTCCTGGGCGTTCTCAGTCGTGGCAGTGACGTAATCTGGATCGTACGTCATCACGGTTCCAGCAATATATTTATCCTGCTTGAGCAACCGCCCAAGCACATAACATGAATGCTCGGGCATATGGTACTCGTTGTAGTACGTTCCCACATGGTTGTAGTCGTTGATTGCGACTGCGGCCGCCCACAACTTATCTTGCAGCACCTTCTTCTCTTTCATCTGCCGGTACAGATCTTGGACCACTTCGGAGAGGTCGGACACGTCAACAGAAGCTGACGCCTCGGGCGCAGGCTCTTCTGCTGGTTCCTCTTCTACCACAGGGGCAGACTCTGTGACGGCAGGCGGTGGAACGGGAGACGTAGACGGCGGGGCCGACTGATCGCATGCTCCCAAAATTGAAATGCTGACAAGCGCGAAGATCCGTTTCATCGTATTCCTTTTAGTCTAGTGATTCAGCCCCGCACCCCCACTGGATCTCACCTCAATGAGTCGGGAAATAATTGACTTCATAATTGCGGACAGCCAGTTATCTCAGTTCACCGTCATTTCTTTTACCGCCAACACCGAACCATCCCGAAGATCTATCACGCCAACAGCCACAAGTTCGGCCATGACCACAACCTTTTCAACCGCATAACTCACGGGTGAATCAATTGTTGCTGCACGGACATCCGAGCCACGCGCAACATAAGGATCCCTCAGCCGATACTGAAACACGATTGCCGCGTGCGACTTCACATCACGGGCCACATCGGGCGACATGGAAATCGACAGAGCGCGGGATGGAAATGAACCTTTAAAACGGTGGTACGCCAGGGTCTTGTGGAAATCACTCATTTGGTCTGATGTAAAGCCGACCGAAGCGGACTTGCTTATGGAGTTGATACCGTCAACGCTGACACCCAATGCGTTCGTCATGACACGATCGGTCACAACCTGATCCCACTCATCTGATACCACATCCCGCACAGTGACCCGTCCAACGTTGGACCAAAATATCCGCGTTCCGGAGGCGTCCTCGACATTGGCCCACAGAATTTGTGCATCGGCGTCATAGTCGAAGAGCTTCGGGTTCGCAATCGGAGACACACACAACTGACCAGCCTGGAGCGGCTCGGGGAGAGTCTTAAGAAATGCTACGCCGCTCGCAGCATGCTGGGCCGACGTTTGAAATTCGTCTTTGACGGGTGCCAGCGTGAGCACTGATGCGACATCACGAGTTAGATGTATTGCTACCCTCTCCCCCAACGTCAGCACACATGGCGCGGACAATTGGGGCGTGCTCGCCCACAGATTGGCACATACGGCAATTGATGCCATAGCGAACATCCATTTCATTACAGCCCCCTTATTGAAACCCGCCATTGCATCTGTGAGCCGGCCATCCCAAGCCACGCAGGGTGCGGCCCTACCTGACCACCAGTATCTCATCCCAGCGGGTGGTGTAGGCCGCTGATAGATGCTCTTGACGCATGGCCCAAGCTGGGCTGGTGTCCGGCGCAGCGCTTGACGATGCGAATGACATGCTGCCCCGCCCAAATTTGAGATTGGCCGCGTCCAGCACCTTCATCAAGGCCTCGGACTTTGGGTTGCGCACTGGGGCAAACAGGTCCGCTTGCTGGATGTGTTGGGCGCTCAGATCCACCAGCCCCACCCCGGCCTTCTTCCACGCGACATTGGGACGGTACATCGCTGCGGTGGCGGCCTGCACCGCTTCCAAAATTACGCGCGTGTCGGATGCCGGCGCAACCAAACGCACCGTGCGCGAGGGGTGGTACTTCGGTGCGTTCCCAAACGGGTTGGTGTGGAAGAACACCCACACGCCATGGGCACTGAGTTGGCGGGCGCGCAACTTCTCTGCTGCTCGTTGGGCGAAGGTTGCCACCGCTTGGGCCAGGTCGTCGTGCGTGTGGATCTCCGTGCCAAACGAACGCGATACAACGATCTGTTGGCGCTCGGGCTCCGTGTCCTGCAGCTCGGCGCACCGCTCGCCGTTGAGTTCGGTTTGAGTGCGGACCAGCACCACCCCGTAACGGTCTTGGATGGTCCGTGGATCGGCGGCAACAAGATCCGCAGCCGTGTGGATCCCCTCGGCCGTCAGGCGCGCGGCAAACTTCCTCCCAACGCCCCACACATCACCGATGGGGAAGTCGCCCAGGTCTCTGCGCCGAACGTTCCAGACACCCTGCGGCGTGCGCTTGGCTATCTTGTTCGCCATTTTTGCCAGCGTCTTCGTGGGTCCAATCCCCACACAACAGGGCACCCCCACCCATTGCAGGATCCTGGCACGCGCTTCAATGGCAACCCTGCGCCGCTCCTGGGCGCGGATCCCGTCAAAGGACACGAAGCTCTCATCGATCGAGTACACCTCAACCTGTGGAAACAGGTCGGTCAGGATCGTGGCGATGCGTCCGGAGATGTCGCCGTACAGTGCAAAATTGGGTGAGCGAAACGCGATTTGCTTGCGGATGTGCGCGGGGATTTGATGGATGGGTTGCCCCATGGTCACGCCCAGCGCTTTAGCTTCCTCACTGCGGGCAATGGCGCACCCATCGTTGTTGGACATCACAACGACAGGAACGCCGCGCAACTTTGGATCGAACACGCGTTCGACGGAACAGTAAAAGTTGTTCCCATCCACCAAGCCAATCAATGGTTGAGCAACAGACATCACATCCTTCTTTTGCGCTGGGGTGCGTCTTCGCTTGGCACAAGACTTTCGTTCATAAGGGCCTGGGCGATGTTGGCTGCGGTGCGCTCGATAATCATCCGCTCTGCCCTAGATTTTTCTTGGAGAATTTTCCATTTGATTACTTGGTGGCTTTCCAGCGGATTGTCAAAGTGCGGATGCTCAAAATCAATTTCCTGTCCCCACGTCATCAGATCGCACAGTTCGCCTTCGTATAAGCTCAAGATGCAACGATGCAGAAAATACACCACTGAGATAGAGCCTGTTTTGGTGAAGTCGTATCCAAACTCATGCAACATGGCGCTCACATCACGCAGTCCGCAATTGCTTTGGAACTCAGCGACAAGTCGTTCGTAGTCAATGCTGTTCACGTCATGACGGTCAAATATGGCCTTCAACAGTCTGCATTGAAGGTCTGAACGTGATGTTCTACCGCACACATCTGCTATCAGGCCCTCAAGTTTGTCCGGGATCGGCGAACCGCATTCCGCCAAAGCAATTGCGGTTTCAATATCACCATGCTGCATCGCGCGACAGAGCAAAGATGGACTGTCGATCACAGCACCATGTTTTGAGGCGATATAAATCAAAGACCAACGGTCATGCAAAATTGCGCAGTCCAATACCTCGTTGGCCCATTGAGGATGCTGTGACAGCATCGACTCAACATGACCCAGCGTCCCACTTCGGGCAATGTTGTAAACGGCGTTTTCCGTTAGCGCCACCTGTGCGGCTGGCTTAGAAACACCATTACCAAAAACCTGTGATTTGATCCATCCAAACACCCCCATATCGAACCCCCTATTTGCATTGAATACATTCAATCAAACACGGACCCAAACATTGTCAAGCTCAGTCACATCCTTCTTTTGGGCTTAGGGGCGTCTTCGCTTGGCACAAGACCTTCGTTCATAAGGGCCTGGGCGATGTTGGCGGCGGTCCGTTCGGCGATCAACTGTTCGATCTGTTCGGTTGTGTTTACCAGTACGTCCCGCACCAATCGCATTTGCTTAGAGATTGGGCATTGCACGAACACACTTTTCTCGTCGCGCACAACCACAACATGCACGTCCTCCTCAGCAGCCGTGGTGCTGCGGATGTACTCCCGCACCAAAGCAGGTATCGGAGCAACCTTTAAGTCATCCTTGCAATTTGCTGCTGATATTTTTTGTAAATCTAAGCCCACGTTGAACCTCCTATTTGCATTGAATACATTCAAGCAAACACAGAAGCCAACATTGTCAAGCGTGTCGAGTGAACGACCACGTGACCACGCCCCACACATCCAATTCGATTTCGGGCGGGACAATGATGGGTGGGATGTCGTCTGCGGACGAATGCAATTCAAATTGGCCCCGCCGCTGAACCAACTTTTTCACCGTGAACCCGCCTTCCCAGTTCACCATCACGATGTCCCCGCTCCTGGGCGTGCGGGAGCGATCGACAATCAGGGTGTCCCCAGGCTGGATCCCAAAGCCCACCATTGAGGTGCCGGTGTCCGCTTGCGCGAAGAAGGTGGCCACGGGGTTGGAGATGCAGTGCTGGTTGAGGTCCAAGCCGTCGCCGGCACCGTAGAAGTCCTCTGCGGGGCTTGGGAAGCCACAGGTGACGTTAACCGGCAGCAGTGGAGACCGAGCCTCAGAGGGCTGAGGATGGGCTTGGATGGCGTTGGCGAGGGCCATGGGCGTAGCCGGTAGAGACGGGGGGCTATCCTACACCCCCTGTTAGTAGGAATACTAACTCGCTCGGCTGAACGCCTTCACCTCAGTCGGACTGGACACCCGCCTCCCCCGCATTGAACAGATCCACGCTGTAGGGGGTCTGTGCGCACAGTGCGGCAAAGGACTTGACCATGATGTTGCCCAGTGACGGCTGTGACACCGCCCGCTCGTATGCGGCGTAGACGCCCTGGTCGAACTTCAACAGCAGATCCGCATCCCCATTCGCTACGGCTTTGATGGCGCGGCTGTACACCGCTTGATCGAACCACAACGCCTTGGCGTAGGCCACCAGTGTTTCGCGGTTGCGCGTGGCTTGGGCTTCCAGCTGGTAATTCGTACTCATGTAGTCGCTGGCATCTTCAAACGACAACTCGTTGTTCAAGATGCTCGTGACACGCTTTTTGCCTTGATTGAGTTGATCAGTGACTTGCAGCAAAAGCGGCGGATAACGACCACCGGCAGAATCAAATTGCGTTGTGCGCAGCATGTCGTGAAATGCAGCACCCGAGACCCATTCGTCAATCTGAGTCATCAGCTTCTCGTTCGCGCGCATCTCCTGAACTTTTTGTTCCACCACAGTCTGATCGCCGGAAAGCTCGTCAAATGCACTCTGCTTGGCCTGCAATACACACCAAAGCTGGATGATCTCCTCGGCATGGCGTGGACCCTCACGCAGCAAACAACGCCGCCACATCTGCGCACCTTGTTGGTGGAGAAGATCCTGTTCCAAGTCCAGCGTTTGATTCATCATGGAACGACGCTGGATTTCGGCGGTTCGCGCGCGCGACCGCAACAAGAATAGCGACACGTGCGTATCCATATCGGGTGTGTGCGGCACTGCCATCTCCTTTTGAATTATTCAAAGCGTGATCCGACGCATCCATCGTACACGTATGCGGCTTCCGTACACCTGGTCAACCCCAAAAGTCTCAAGCAGCCGGTGCGCCCGTCATTGTTTGGAACGCTCTTGAATCATCCGCACGGTCGTAAGAACCCAAGCGTTCCAGCGAAATCCGAAGCGTGATCCCGCACAACTGCTGAGCAACTTGGCGCATTTCCGCAAAGGACTTAAGCCGGTCCACGTGGTTGCCGTGGAGGATCTGAGAGCGTCCCTTTTCGTAGATGTCATCGACCCACTGTCTCAATGTCTTTGGCTCGGGCCACTTCGTGACAATCGCGTCGCTGTCCAAATCCAGAAGACAGCACACGGTCCGCCGGATGCCGGCCGCTTTGTCGCCATCAGACAGAATGTCAAATGATGTACCGATCTTTGCGACGGCAACAGCATCATCAGGCTCGCGGCAACCTTCGGCAAACCAGTGCAGTGCCATCGACCAACGCGCGCACAGTTGGGGATGGGTGACATCGGGGGCAGTCAAAACGGCCCCAACAACTTGTGAAATGGACGCGCTTAGTTCACTGACGCGCTCCATAACAGCGCCAAATCGAGAGCCCCCAAGCATCGGCCTGAGCCTGGTGTTCCCGGATATATTGAGAAATCCATCCATCTCGCTGAGCGTGCGCGTATCAAGCGGCTGCAACCGGTCTTCCATAAGCCCCTGCGTGACAAACGTATCCGGGGTTTCATGAAGCAGCGAGAGGATGTCCAGACAATTCTTCGCCGCGATGTGGGCGAGCTTTCTTGAGAACTCCTGCTCAAAGCCCTCGATCGTCACTGCAACAACCGCGTTGCATGTGCCTAGCGACTCTTCGACGGCACCGAGCAAAAGACTGGTCCGCGCATCAGTCGGCCTCGCTGCATCCCCCTGCACGGCCTGCTTCCACGAAGGGTCGATCGAGTCATCATCCGGGCCCGAATAGATTTCGACGGTCTTCAACCAGTCGGATACAGACAGCACGCGGACCGGCCCAAGGAAGACAGGCCCTTTCCGCTCAAGTCCGGTGGTCCAAGCCGGGAAGAAGTGTGTGATGGGATCGGCGGCCTCTTTAATCTTTGCTTCCAGCAGCTCAAGCATCACGCGTTTACACGCGCGTATGGCCGCTATGCCCCCACGCTTCAACAACCCTTCCGCGTAAGCCTGGGCCGCAACCGTTCGAAGCTTGCCGATTAACTCATGTTCTTCGATCCGTGAAGCAGTCGCTGGTCTGTTGCTGTGGATGAGCCGTCCAATCCTAGCCAGGCACAGTTGGGCCTGTGAGGAGAAGTAGCACGCACCGCCCGTGACGGCTACAAAAGCAGGGAAGCCATCCTCAGTGCTCCATTTAAAACCCTCAGAGTTCACACGCTCCAAATGAGCGATCAATTGTTCGATCTCAGCGTCCATAAGTTCATCCTCCACCCCGTCTTCTCACTCCGGCAAGCGTGCGTGGTACGGAGCAAGCTTCACGAAACCGTCCTGATCCAATCCCACTATTTTGGACGTGAGCGCGTACTGATTAAAATAGATCTTGACTGGCCGATCCTCGATCGTGGCCCACGGGCGGGCAACACCGTACGCAACCGCGTCTTTTTCACCGTCACTACGGAACTCAAGCCGGTCGTGTCGGTAGCGCAGGCCCAGGACCTCCGCGTCGTCGCTGCTACCACAAGCCATGATCAACTCGCGCTCAGATCCAGCGCTAAGAGACTTGAAGTCGTCCAGAGCGAACGGTGGAAGTTCGTCAAACCACTTGACGCGCCGTTGTTCGCGGCTCAGAAGCACGCGATCGGCAACCGCGTCCAACACCTGCCTCAACGCGGCAATGTCCCTGCCCTGCTGCCCCGATTGCTCACGCAGTTCACGGATCACCCGATCCCTGGACGCCACAACGTTGAACAGGACCAGGAGCAAAAGCACCAGAACCACGAACCCCACGAAACCAGCCATAGAACCCCCTTCCTTGACAGGCCCAGTTTAGCGGCTTCGTGGGCAAGCGCCACGCAACCAAGGGATATGATGGCGGTTGGCACACTGAGCCTTTTGGACAAGGACTGTGGAATGAGCATGGAAGACCTAACGGACCGACAGTTGCTGGAACTCCATTGCACGGTCATGGAAACGCTGCGGGAACGAGGGGTGGTGCGTTCTTCCAACAACCCCGTAGCGGACTACACAGAGACGCTGGTGGCCCGCGCCCTCAACGCCACTCTGGCTGTTGGCTCCCAGGCTGGTTTTGATGCGGTTGGACAAGACGGCACGCGCTATCAAATCAAGGGACGACGACTTACCGCAGCCAACAAAAGCACGCAGTTGAGCGCACTGCGGAACATGGCTTCTAACCCTTTCGATCAACTTGCCGCCGTGGTCTACAACAGCACTCTGAATGTTGAGTACGCCGCACTCATTCCGCTGGAAGTGGTGGTGCAATTTGGTCGCTACCGCACCCACACAAATGCGCACATTCTGAATTTTCGATGCAGCTTATTGGATGAGGACGGCGTTACCGATATAACCAAACTCATCGCTCAAACGGCTGCCGATGAATAGAAATGATCACCAGCCACCCATCCAGTAAAGGTACGCAACGCAAATAGGACTTCGCACAGATCATGAAACACAGATTCACAAAGATCATAGAAAATAAAGCGCGATCGAATCAGCCTGAACTGCACGACTACAGGCCTGTCTACACTATCCACATTACGTACAAAGACAGCAACACCCCGACGCCAGCATATTTCGTCTTCGTGTGTTTTTTAAATGCCGCAACGATGAGCGACGCCGCAGCAGAAGCAAGCGAACGCAACCTATCTGTACTCCAAGTATTGCTGCCCGTGTTCAATGCGATGTACCAAGACACCACATACCGCCCGGCAACCATGGTCAAGGCCATCTTGTACAACATGGAAACGGGGATGGATCTGTATAAGGACTCAATTGAATTTGAGACTGTCCCGAGCGATGCGCGCCGCACTGGCTTCATGGGCGCTTGCTATGGCCGCGAGTACATTCACATCATCTACAAATTGTTGCACACAGAGATCGAACGCATTCCCTCCACAGTCGTGGTGAGAGAGCTTCAAGGGCTAAGTTAGACCCGTATCGAGAGCCATGTTCGATCGGACATCGCGAAGCAGCCCAGGTTGACTGATGACTGGCAACATACCTTCCCCAGAACCCAACGAAGCAAAAAAGCCCTGCAATGCAGGGCTTTTCCCATCGGGTGTACCCGACTACATGCGGCGAACCTGAACCGAACGCTGCACCTCAATTAGCTCCTCTTGACCCACATTGATGTGGTTCTGTATGCGGGCACGTTGGAACTCTTCGTCCAATTGCAAGAAATCCGCAGGGGAATGGAGGGGAATAAAGAGGTCCGTATTTCTCTCAATAGCGTAGTACGGGGCCGGCGTGTTCAAGTGACGCCCACCCAGGTCATTTGGGTCCAAGTATCGGTCGCAGCACACATAGTGGGCATCATCAATCTCGTGAACGAACTGGCTGTCCACCATTTCAAAGATCAACTCGGCGTCACGTGAAGTGACCGGAATGTGCATATGGTCAACCGCGTCACCCAAATCGTACACGCATGAGTCAATGGCTTCCGAAAACGCATCGGAGACACACTCATACATATTGTCGGTTGTCGTGCCTCCGCATTTAAGAGACTCCGGCTCGTCAAAATTCAACCCGCGATGATCAAGTACGGCATCAAACCACGCAATGCATTCGTCGCCGTCTGCATCAATGTATTCAGCCCTGCAAACCACACTCAATTGCTCAATGACCAACTCGTCTTCAATATCCTCATCAAAAGACATCGCCGGGCTGAACGCAATCACGCTCAACAACTCACCTTCACTTTCATCGTAATTGATTTCATCATCGTACATAGAGCCCCCTGTTTGCGTGATATAGATTCACTCAAACAGATATCCGAACATTGTCAAGCCCTCAAATATAAACCCTGCCGAAGCAGGGTTTTTCACGTCTCACATGCGCCGCAGCGGCCTGCCCTCAAGCTCATCCGAAGCAACGTCCAGCTCACGCAACAGAGTATTTTTTTGCGTTTTGGACTCAAACGTTGCCAATCCGTCAATGATGTCCTGCAATTCTGCTCCTTCAACCTTTAGAGGGCCACCGTTGTACCTTTGAAATACCGAAACAATGTTTGCATAGGTCAACGTATTCACCCTCCAACCCTTGACGGGGCGCGCTCCGTGCTCAATGAGAAATGGGATCAATCTAAAGCTGTAGGAGTAGATCGCGATTTCCAGCGGGGTCAAACCACGCCAAAATTCCTCTCGAGCGTCTTCCTCCCGAGCGTTGATATCGGCCCCACATTCAAGCGCGAACAGGATCATCTCTTTACACGCATTGAGAAGCTCTTCTTGACTCCCGCACTCAACAATGTATCTGAGAGTATTTATGACTGCCCCCGGAGCAATCGAGGTTGGGCGTCTGTGAAATGTGTACTGCTTTGCAAGACTTGGATCATCCCCTACCAAAGACTTGAAAGCCTCTGCGTCACCGATGCTAATGGCATGAGAAAGACGATTTCCAGGAGACAATAAAAAATCCAACTCAGGTTCGCAACTTGCACCAGCAGAGTGGGCCGTACCGCACATCAATCTTTTCGCCATAACCAATATTTTTTTCATCATAATATCCACCCCCTTTCTTGTTGTTGTGGCCTCAGCTAAACAGAGATATATACATTGTCAAGATCTTTTCTTGACATCCACTTCCCGAAATCCAGGTGATAGAATGCAATCTTCAATAGTGGAAGCGGGGGCACTATGCATCTGACTGAGGATTTGTCGAGAGTGCGTGCGCGGCACATCCAGCTGGATCGATTGTGTCGATTTCTTTTTCACAGCCGTCACTCAGATGACCGGCCGTACTTTGATGTGCGAGAAGTGTACGACCTGCGTTTAAATGACCGCCCCATGGAACTGTCCAACGACACAAATGGGATCTTCGCCAGTGCCTCCAACTATTACGAAAGCTCGTACACCCTGGCTTTGGGCGGGCACCATGAAGCGATATCTAAACTCGCGAACCCTGCATCGGACGCAGGCAATGAAATTGCGGCATTGGTGTTGCTTAGGCTGAGCGCACGATTCAACTACGCTCTTGCTGTAGCGAGTGCACGCAAAGCGCAAGATGTGGCGCACTTCGCAAATAGCAGAGATCAAAATTACATTTTGTTGCGCGTGGACAGTCACGTGGTCAACTTGTACAACACACTGGAAGACGGCTCCGGTGAGGCTGCAATCCCTTTCTTGGCCTTCTCGATGAACCCCACGTCGATTTTTGAAAGCGACGTTATTACTGGTGAACTCACCACGGACAGCATTGAATTCGTGATGTCGAAAGCCGGCGTGGATGCAACACTTGCGCGCCTGAACGATGTCGTACGTACCATCACAACCACAGTCAACGACAGGCACCGCACGGTTTGGAACGAATTTTTCGCGCTGTACGATGAGAAGAACGGCAAGTCGCTGTTCTTTGAAAGCATGAGCAAACAGATCGGCGGAGGAAAATCGCTGCTTGAACTTTGCTACTAATCAGCAAGCACGCATGTATCCTGGCAACTGTCAGGCTCTCGGAGCAGGAAGCGCGCTGGGGTAGTGCCGCGCGATAACTGCGTTGAGCTTGTCTACCAAATCGGGGCGCTTGAAAATGATGTGTGCGTTGCCGTTTTTGAACAACTTCACGTCAATGTATTCTGCAAAGCGTTCGACGGAGCATTGATCGCGAAAATCCGGATGCGGCTTGCCATCGTATCGATAGAAGGCCCGCAAGAGATCGTGCAGGGCGTGATCTTTCAACACCGTACTCATTCCGTAAGTGTTGTGTGTGGTGATGATCTTCTTGCCCAGGCGTGTGGGCAAATGGGATTTGAAGTCCCAGGATAGCCGACGGTACGCCTCAACAACGCCCTCCTCCATCAACGCCGCGCGTTCGGAAATCAACGTGTCGAACGTTGCAACAACCGTGTCAAGGGAGAATGCTGCTACATCGGAATGCTTTGAGTTGAGTGTGTCGGACCACTGCGCGCGGCGTGTGCTGGACATGCAGTCGTACAGGCCTGTTCCTTTGAGAACATGCCACCACCCAGCGCGTGTCATTGAGCGGTCGAACTCGGCACGAACAGACGCCATCGGCTCTAGCGAACAATAGTCGATCTTCTGCAACGCCGATTGAACTGGCACATGCAATTCCATGGCCTTTGCTTCTTCAACAAAGGACTCAATGGATTGGATCATCTCTTCAAAGCGCTGACGCACCACATCGTGGCGCATAAGAACGGCTTCAATGGATACGGACTTGATCAGTTCAGACATTTTGGACCCCATAAATTGTTCGATCAGCCAATCAAACATGGATCCCAATTTTGTCAAGGCCAAAGAAAAGGGCGCTAAAGAGCGCCCTAATCATTCCAGCATAAGCCAGGATTACTTTGACTCTGCAATGTCACTAACGGTGATCAACACGGGCGTTTGATGCCACCCTGTGTGTGAATGAAACAGAGTTCCGGTCATATTGACCTGTTTGCCCTTGAGACGCTGAAAAACCCGCATCAAGTCATTGTTCAAGTTCAGCTGAATCAAGAGAACGCCACCGACGTACGGCGAATACTCATCTTCCGCCTGCACCGAGATGGGCGTGAACAACTGAATGGCCGGGTACATATACTTTTTACCATCGGCAGTCTCTCCAGGCATGGACACCAACGTACCATACAAGCTGACTTGCTCTGGCTCGTACCGGTACGTCTGCGCGTGGAGGCCCGACACGAACAGCAGCCCGATCAAAAGGAACAGCAACGTGATCTTCTTCATATAAATGCTTATCTCGCGTCATCAATTAAAAGTATGGATGAACGTCAATCGAAGAAGTTATCGAGGTCGGCCGAAACATCGTTTGCATTAGCGACGACCGCATCATATATTCTGACCATCTGCTGGTAGTCCGCATCTGCGTCACTAACACTGAATGGCGTATTCTTCTCGCCGCTAATAAAACGAAAGACCACATAGTCTCTGTCACGCTCTTCGTCGAAATTCCGACGAATGATCAAAGTGCTATTTTTGTGATCACAGACAAATGACTCGTAGTCCCCCTCACTCCATACCAAAGCGCCGTCTTCGGTCTCCTGAAGGAGCTTTTTCATAAACTCTTGAAATACTTTAGGGATCACTGGGCATTCTCCTTTCCGCGTTTTGTATGGCCTTGCATCTCTGCCAAGTGGCCGGATATTGACATCAAAGCTTTTTGTGTCTGAACCGGGCCCTTGCTTTTGTCTGACACGCGTTTCACGTACCGATATGTTTCAAGTATCGACCGATTGGACCTGTGCGGCGATTGTTCATCCAACATCGCATCAGGAAATACTTGACTGTACAGCCGGATAATCTTCACCACATAGCGCGCCGAAATATCCTCATTACGCGAAATCCCATCTAGAGCAGACTCCACTGCGATTTGGCATTCGGTAATTTCACGCGCGGTTATAAGATCCTCGACCACTTGCACAACCTCTGTGACCCTCTGCTCAGCAAGCTCAGCCGCAGTGCGCGTGCGAACAAGCTCAATCAATGCAAAAATCACACCGTACACGGTGAGGAAAGCACTGACAGAGCCGACCGTCTTTGGAAGGCTGCCGAAGAGATCCTTGTCGTAAAAATAGCATGCGATAGCGATGACCAGGATCACCAAAAAACTATAGATGTGGCACGCAAACTTACTTGAAAACCAGTTGCGAACTGACTGTGGCATGCTCATTGTTCAGCCCCAGATGAGGTAAGCCATGCCAACAGTGACGGCACCAATAACGAAGTAGCGCCAGAACGTAGCGCGCTGTGCTTGCCGACCTTCGCTCACAAATTGATTGAAAATCGACACACGATATGAGTGCATCGACTGCGCAATCATCAGGATGGCCGACAGGTACGACTCATCGCTTTCAAAGCTGGATTTGTACTTCATGTCTCTGAGAAGCAAGTTGATAACACCGCCTGAAATCGCCTTGGATTTCGGGTCATTGACTTGCTGCATCGACAACATGGTGAACGCGTGGGCTGCGTCTGCCGCGTCCTTGAACGAATAGTTGAACTCGCCACGGTTGAAGGTGAGCGCAACACCATTCAAACGTCCGGCGAAATACTCGGCAAACTGCTGGTTGTGGGCGCGCACCACCACCTGGCCCGCCGCAAACGCCGCCGCCACTGTCTGAGCGTCGGCACCTGGCTCATTGGCCTTGTCCATCAACGGTTGCAGCCGCACAAGATCCTGCGCAAGCTCCGGTGTCATCTTCATAGCGTCGTCCATGTCCCCTGTTCAGCCAATGATAGCCCAAGCGGTCCAAACGCCCAACCGAGAACCCTGGACATCAAAAAGGGCGCATACCTGCGCCCCTTGATTGATCACCATGGCAATGCCTCGGTTAGTACGTCACTGTGAAGGTTACGGACGCGGTGTAAGTACCTTCCGCCAACGACTTGTAATAGCCGTAGTAGGCGTCGCGCTGACCAAAGTCATAGGACAATGGGATTGCTTGGTGCGCACCGGTTCCCACACCAGCCAACGCCAAGCCGTTGGCGTCCGTACCGAACTTCGGAGCCGAGCGGATATCCAGCCCGCGATACAACGTCACGGGGTACTGGCGCGACGATGTGGCGGACGTAGCCAATACCTGACCGTTGGCATCGGTGGACGCCTCAACGATGTACGGCAAGTCCTCACTGCATAAAACCCCCAGGTTGTCGGACCAACCTTCGCCGGCACTGTCAATTACATCGGTTTGATTGATGCTGTCGGTTACGGTCAGATAGATGTCGCATGTTGCGGCAACAGAGAACGAAAAATTCATGGTGGCGGATTTCGTTGCGGCGAATGAGGAACCCGATGCCAGCAAGGCGACGGCGGCGGTTGATGCAAGAATTAGTGTTTTTTTCATAAGTAAGCACTCCTTAAATTGATGAGATTGTTGTGTTGTAATTAGTACGTCACCGTAAAGGTCACCGCTGCGCTGTAGGTGCCAGGGGCCAGTACCTTATCGAGATAGCCAAAAGACCAACCGAATGGAATTGCTTGATACGCCCCTGTTCCCACGGCGGCGTGCGCCAACCCATTGGCGTCCGTACCAAAATAGTTGCTGCTCGATGGATCCGTTCCACGTGTGAACGTCACTGGGTATTGGCGTGCGGACGTGGCCGATGTCGCAATGACCTGTCCATTGGCGTCGGTGGAAGCTTCAACGATGTACGGAAGATCTTCGCTGCACAACACGCCAAGATTGTCTTCAAAGCGTCCACCTGTGTAATAGCCGCCCACGGCTGCTGTTTCCAATGAATCCTGTTCAAGTGAGATTTCGCATACTGCCGCGACAGAAATTGAGAAGTTCATGGTTGTGGACTTTGATGCGGCAAAAGTTGATCCCGATGCCAGCAAGGCGGCGGCTGTTGCTGCGGTTAATAGTGCTGTTTTCATTTACTCTCCTTTTTTAGTGATTGAAGTGTTTCATCATGGTCAGAAAAACATAAAACATCATATTGTCAATGCCCAAACTAATAGTTCAGATCCAGACGCACAGAACTGCTGTAAACACCAGCGGCTTTGTAGCGAACCGAAGTGGACAACACACTTCGGAATTCAATCGTGACCAGCAGTGGCGCGTCGCCAACATCGATGGACACTTCATCAATCAACGGCTCTCCGGATAGCGCCGCCGACAATGGGATTTCGTGGTTGCTCGCCGATCGCAAGACCATTTGACTTGAGTCAATTTGCAATGTGGCGGCGGTGGGCTCGTCGCATTCGATGAGGTATTGCACGTTCACGCCTCCGTCCTGATCCAAGACCGCAAAGTCTTGGTTGGGGGTGATCGAACAGTCCGCCCAGGCGGTGCCTGAGAACAAAAGCAACGCGATGAGAAGCGCTTTCATAAAACCTCCTTGCATTCCAAAATTGGTTTGTCCAGTTCGCCCGACTGCGGGATGGTGACGGCGCATGTGGAACCGTCTTTTTCAATGGTGAGTACGTCACCAGCGATAGGTGCTTCCAGCACCAATGCCCCTCGCATCCCAACAACGGTTTGCTTGCCCAGCACATTGGCCATATCGATCGGAACCCCGTTGCGAACAACGACGTACTCACGTGTGGTGTTGCTCAGAACATCGAACTGCAGCTTTGTCCCGCCCCCACGCGGAGCAACGGCTTTTTTGCTTAAGCTGTCCAGCTGCACGCCAAACGGCAGACTCAGGGCGTCCACGGTCACTGTCTGGTCGAACAGTGCTGAGACGTTGGGAACCACGGCCACGCCCAGGGCGTTTGTGGTGACACTCTTGCCGGTGAGTTGAACGCGTGTGTTGGGCATGTTGGGAACACGGATGAGTGCGTACGATCCAAACGGACGTGAGGTTGGCAGTACACCGCCCTCACCAATCCACAGCCCGCCGTTGGCTCCAAACACAGTGTTGGTTGTGCTGTTTTGCAGTATCAACGTTGACATCGGCAGATCCCAACGCCCCGCCACATAGTGATTGCCGGCGCTGGCGCTCCCGTTCCATGTCAAACGGCGGTTCTTGAGTGTGGTGGAACCATTGGCTTGACCAAACCATTCGCCATCGTTGAGATTGACGCTGGCCGAGCCGGCTCCAAATTGGTAGCGGAACCCCACGTTCAACGTCGTGTCACGCAGCGATAAGTCGTGCTGAGCAAAAGCGGACAGTTCGGCGCGCGAGTTCATTTTCCAGCGCGACTGTGCCGTAAGCAACTTGGTCGAGCGGTTGGAATAGCGCACATCGCTGTAGTTGAGCGCGGCACTAAAATTATTTTGACGATAAGCAATGCCCAGGGTGGTTTGCGACTCAAGCGCGAAGCGCGACCGTTCGCGGTTGAAGTTCCAATAGTCGTCGGTGACGTGAGTGTGCGAAGCGGACCATGACAAGCCGTTGGTGCGCCGCTCGTAACCGACCGTGGCGGCCATGCCGTCGCCGCTTGTTGCGATGTCGAACGTTGCTGCCCCCCAGCGCCCGAAGGTCCACAGATTGCCCCACATGGCCGACTGACCCTTGGCCGTGCCTTGGAACGCAGCGGTGGTGGTCCAGCGATCGGACATGCCGCGTGCGTACACCGCGTTCCACGCCAGGTCTGCGTAGTCGTTGCCCAAGCCTCCGTTGCGCATCAAACCGGCCGAGGCTTCCCATTCGCTGCGGCCTTTGGCAAGAGCTTTGGGTGTGCTGTAGAACTGACGTGTTGTCCAAAATTCACGGCCCAGTTCGTCGCGAACCACCATGGAGACTGTGCTTAACCCAACCGGGACATTGAGACTTGCGAACTGGTACGGCCCCGGCTGGAATTGCTGTTGGGACGCACGCACGCTGTTAACAAAGACCTCTGCTGTGGAGCGTGTGTCTGCCACGCCGTTGAACGTGGGCACAGGATAAAATGCGTCGTTGCTCAACGATCGATCGGTGCCCACCCGAACACCCAGCATGTTGCGCGAGCCAAGAAGAGCACCGTTGGGTGTGGCGTTGATGACATCGCCGATCTGCACGCGAGTCTGTGAGGCATACAGATCCTTGCTCCACGTCGTTAAAGAGCGCTCGTGGCTGAGCCCATTGCTTTCGTCGTTGAGTTGTCCGGCTCCATAGAATGTCCCGCCCAAAACGTTGGATCTAATGTCGTACGACAACGACTGTGTGAAGCCGTACGTATCGCTGTCCTGCGCGCGGTAGTCGTAACCCAGCATCACCCCTTTGGGCGAAGGGCCAACGTCCGTACGCATGCGGGAAACAGGGTTGTAGTCGCGCGCCGGTAGATACTTTGCGGGCACAAGAATGTCGTAGCTTTGAGTGGCTGCGTCGTAATGAACATCTGCGTTCAAATCGGACGGCGACACCACGTCGCGCTCGGCCAACGATGCGGGCAATTGAATTCCCCATTGCGCCCACCGCTCTCTGGCAATCAGCAACTGCCCATCGTCGCGAACGTGCAGTTCTTCAACGTCGCTTTTGAGCGACCCATTGATGGATACAGCGGCGATGGTTGCGTCTGAGGCCCAAGAGGTTTGTGCAAAGCAGACAGCCATCGCCAAGGCGATGACCGATCTTTTCATTTGATGTCCTGGCGCTGTCCATTCACTTCAACCGACACCACGCCGTGCGGGAAATCGGGAAGTGCAAACGAACGGGTTTCACCGGGCAAGACATAGCCCAACAGGCCACTGCGTGTTGCGGATCCCGATGAAGGGGACACCAACCGTGCCGAGGCGTCACCCGTGTTGGTCACTTCAAAGCGATCGCCAATCCAACGACCTGTGAGGGTGGCCTTGGCCGATGGAGAACGCCAAATCCACGCCAGGTCTTGCTTGACCAATTTAATTAGCCCAACCTCCCCAGGTGTGGGAAGTTCGGCCACGCTCACGCGGAAAAATTCTTCACGTCCAACTTGGTCGGACTTGATGTAACGAATGGATTGGGTGGCGCCCTTTTTCACCGTGACAATCGACGGCGCAAAACGAATTTTCTCCGATGGCCCTCTGCGGGACACACCGCCTTCAACGGTCAGTTCGTCAACAGTGATCTGATACGAACGATCAGGACCGTCATTGGAAATTGTCAGCACACCGCTCTTCTCCCCTGCGGTGTTGACTTTGAAAACCGGGCCAACCGAAGCGGCCGAGGCCACCAAAGGAACCAGCGCCAAAGAAACGGCCAAAACAATGCTTTTAATCATTAAAACCCCCTGTTAATTTAATAAATTCAGCTAAACATAAGAACCAATATTGTCAATAGGTTTTATTTAGATCCAACGCCACGCTGTATAAATTGGTGGCCGGACGATATGGAATGACTGGCAAAACGACAACACACACTTCATTACGAATTTGACATCTGACCTTGCTCGTCAATAAGCGACCTACTCGATACACATCCGCCGCAATTGGTCGTTTGAAAATAGACATTCCGTCACATTGAAGCAGATTGACAACCCCCCCCCACCATTCTCCTAATAACTGTCACGCATTCCTTGATTGCGCAAATTTCCGTAGTCCAATGTGACCCTGAATGGCCCTGTGTTGGCGTAACAATGCTGGCGATCACACCACAACGGCATCTCTTCGGGGTCAAACTGTTCGGTGTTGCGCTCGACGGAAACTGATATGGGTAAGCCACCCAAACCGTCGCAGAATGCGCTGCCGCAATCGGGCTGCTCGTATGTGTCACAGCGCAGGAATTCGGCGGCTGAGCCTGAGACGAATGCGCAGGTTTGTTTCACCGATAGGACCGTGCCCAGGTCGGCGTTTTGAGATTGGGCGCCAAGAGCCAACAGTGGGACTGCGGTCAATCCAAAGAATAGATTTTTCATATGTGTCTCCTTTACGAGTTGATTAGTGTTCGTTGTCCAAAGGGCTGGTCCGCCCCAGGAGAACGTTGAAGAACATCGCCAAGCGGCTGGGTGGTTTGCTGGCTGGCGCAGTGAGCGGGGCAGCAGATGGGCTGGGGGGCGTGGATATGAAGTCGTTGCAGGGCTCCAGCTCGCTCCAATCGATCTTTTCCAGATCGTCTTTGGTTGGAGCGGTTGCAAGGTTGCCGTCTTTTTTTTCTTGCTCGCGAACATTCAAACCGGCAAACGAGTTGAGATGGCCGTATTGCGCGGCAACGTCAATTGATGTGTACCCATCCTTATCTTTGATCGTTGGCGTGCCACCCACAGCCACCAGTCGTTCGACAAGCTCTTTGTCGTCGTACAAGGCACAGCACCAATGCAAGACGGTCATGCCTCTGGCGTCGGACCCGGCCAGGTTGCACTTGTGGATCAAACATAGATCAATGATTTCTTTGGCACGTGCCAGTGCAGCGATTTGCTCTTCTGAGTCCACCTCGGGGCGATCCCCAATGATGGAAGTGAACATGTCGAACACCGCCGCCAACACCGCATTGGAAAACGAGCTTGGACCCATACGCACTTCATTGGCGTCCGCCGATGCAATCGGCACGTGTCCGGCCAAACCCAGCCACTTCACGGATTGCATGTTGTCCAGTGGCAGAACGTCTGTGAGTAGTGCGGCGCTTTTGTCCAAAGCAGTGCACTTGTTGTGCGGATCCACCTCGTTTGCTGGCACCCGCAATTGGGCGTGCCAAACGTTCAAATCAGTCTTCAAAACCGGTGTCGGGTCCGCGTTGTTTTTTAAAGCGCTGCGCACACCTTGCGGATCCACCGCCTGTATTGACGTGATGAATTTTTGCGTCTCGTGCTTGTTGAATTTTTTATCCATACGACCCCCTAGTAAGTGACTACAGTGACGATCCGCTCATCGGATCCCTCGGAGGTTTTGATTGCCAATTTTTCCTGGACAACCGTCGGCTCGCGCATTCCTGTCGTGCATTTTTGAAAGCCTTGATCAGTTAACACGCACGACTCAACGATGGTCATTGACACCACAAAACGTCCACGCGCCTCTTCGGCGACCGACAACAGCGGAGCTATTAAAATGAATGTTGCAATGAGTGGTTTCATAATTTATCCCCTGTTTTAATCAATCAAACACATATCCGAATATTGTCAATACCTTTTATTGAGACATTGACAAAATGGGCAAGCGATTGAAGCCCGCAGGGGCGCGACAGTGGCGCGCGTCGTAGACCATAAGCGCGGTCCGCAAGGCGGATGACCCAATAAAAAGCCCCGAAACGGGGCTTATTCACGAAACACTGTCCACGAAATCTATTGCAAATTTTTCCGCAGGATGTAGCGCACAAGCGAAGCTTTGCTGATACCAAAATCGCTAGCCAATTGTTCAATCTGACTGACAACCGGCTTGGCGTCGGAAATAAAACCTATACCTGCACCACGCACATCATCCACATGATTAGGATTTGAAGGCTTCGGCTTTTGTGGCTCACAGCCCAGGTTCAAAAACTCATCCCGGTCAAAATCAGGGTTCTCTACAAATTCCCAAATAAATTCTCGCAACGTTCCCGCCATCGTTTTATCAAGCTTTGTCGCACGCGCATCCAGACGCGCGTAATACTTAGCTGTCTCATAAAACATTGCATACCCGCAGGTCTTTGGCACCCAATTGCCCGACGGCTTAACCCGATGACTTCTCTCATTCGATTTACGCATTGACCCTCCCAACCTTAGTTTCAATCAATTCTGACTTGGTGAAGAGCTTCCGCCTCCCCGTCCATCCAACCATCTTCATATAGCGCCGGTTTAATTCTCCTTTGAGCAAGTAATCATGAACTCCCTTCGATTGCCAAAACAGTTCTCCCGAAGCATGCTCCCATTGATAATATGTCTTTCGCGCCATAGATACCCCCATTTATCCATTCATACAAACACAATCGCAAACAAAGTCAAGACGTTTTATTGAAATCAAATTTTGCGCCCAATGCTGGACTTAAACTGTGCGCCCGAAAGAGCACTGCAAATGTTTTCCTTTTGCCTTTCCCGTTGTGTCTCTATGTAGTTGCTCAACAATTCAACAACATCATTGCACCCAACAATTTGGGCAACATGCAATGTGGATTCAACTTCATACAGCGACACCGGCTTGTCACTCTTTAAAATACAACCCATAAGATCCACTACTTGCGGAGCAACCTCACCAATCAAAAAGCCTTCTTTGCACATCAACCACAACACGTTTGGCGGCATCTCCTCGCCGGCATCAATAAGCGCTCCAACCAATACGTGTAAGTTGTCTGGCCCAAAATGGATCATCGACCCTATCGCATGTTCGCAAATGCGGGGTGCACGGCCAGGGAAGTCCTCACAGGCAACGCGCACATACCAGCGCAATGCATCGGGGTTATCCGAGTGAGTTGAAATGGCTTTTGACAACAGTATTTCGTTTTTCTCTAAATGTGAGTAGTTCATAGACCCTCCTACAAATCAATCCGTGCAAATAATTCAATGATTGAGAACGCCGTGCCAACGGCTGCAACGCCCACCCCAACAAAAAGCGATGGAAGAGTTACACCGCGAATGGGCAGGAATTGAACACAAGCAATACACGCTCCACACGTCCAGCAAAACGCTATTTTCATCGCGCCCAGGGTGATCCATACGCCCCACATATCCATGCAGAAGTACAAACAAATTCGGGTCAAACAAAGCAGCACAATCCACGGAACCGTAGAAAACGCCACCATTGCCAAAGACGATTTCCAGTTGCGCTTCAAGCCGTAACGAATGGCTGCGGCAAAGTAGAACGCAAAGGCCGCAAGCGACAGAGCGTTAACCACAACCAGATCCGTCCACCCGAACATTGTTTACCGCCCTGCTGCGTGTTGAAGGTTGCCCATCGCCGTTTCAATGGTGTCGATTTTCTCAAACGCCGCTCCGGCGAAATGGAGAACGAACAAAGGCAATCCAACATACAAAATGTATTTCGCCAATTGTTTCTTCATGTAGTTCATAGATGACTCCTTACGTTCACTTGTATTTTCACTAAATCACAAGGCCCAACATTGTCAATACCTTTTGTTGAGACAAAAAAAAAACCCCCACATCGTGGGGGCTGTTGGATCCAGTCCTTACAGTGCAATGTGTGTGGGCTTACCTGCTTTCAACAATTCCTGCCCCTCCGGACTTGCCTCAAAATCTACCAGAACCTGCGGTTTGCGCCCGCGACCACGGTAGTGGAACTGGCTTGCCTGTGTGTTTGCCAGTTTGTGTGTTGGAGCGCCCCCACGCGCATTGCGGTTTCCATGTGCCTTGTTCTTGGTGTGGACAAACCCAACCATACGGGCGATTTGCGAGCGCTGATCGTTGGTCAATACGTCGAGGTATTTTGTCAGCCCACCCGTGAGGATTTCAAAGAACTTGCCAGCCTCCTTCGTGCGTTCCTTGAGCAACTTTTCTTGAAGCGCCTCTTGATGCTTGATGGCGTCGGCAAGCTGCTTTTCAATCTCGGAAACGACATTGCTCATTGGTTATCCTTTTAACCCCTGCCCGATGCAGTGAATTGGATCTATTCAATCATCTCCAATATAGCTAGCTTCTGCCCGATCTTTTGTCATGCCGTTAAGCTTTTGGATTCATTGCAACAAAAAAGCCCCCGCAGGGGCTTGATTGACTTGTCAACGCGAGCTAGTCAATGCGTCGGGAATTGGGACAACACGAACGTCACGCCCGCTGCCGCTAATGAGAACACTTTGGCCCTGGCGCACGTTGACATCCGCGTCCTGGACAATTGAGATGACTTCGGAACGTCCACGGCGGTCGTGGGTGCGGATTACGATTTCGTAGCCTCTGTGTCCGCTTGCAGCGCGCTGTGTGGCGCCCCCAATCAACGCACCACCTGCTGCGCCAACAACACGGGCAACGTTGCGTGTGTCGCGGCTCTTGCGGCTTGCGCGGTCACCAATGGCGGTCCCCACCGCCCCACCAACAAACGTTCCGGTGTTCACCTTGGAACGGTCTTCAATCCGCACATCACGAACCATGAGAACCACGCCTTCTTGGATGTTGCGTTGGGACAACGCTTGATCGCGTCCATAATTTTGAGATGAGGTCTTAGATCCAGCCACGGCAGCGCCCGAGATTAAACTTAAAGATACCGCTAATGAAATTAAAGTTTTGCGCATACAATCTCCTGTGTGTGTGATGATGACCCAATCAATCACACATTTGATTTCTGTCAAGCTCACCGCATGCGCAATTGGACATCTTGAGCGCGGACCAATGCATGAATGGTCTGGTTGTGGCTGATGCTTAAAGCGAACGACTGCTGCAGCTCTTGTGCACGCGGGGCGTTCTTTTTCCAGAATTGAACCACGACGCTTGTCCTAATCCGCCAGTCTCGTTCCGTCAACTTCATGGGGTTGGTGTACCCCATCGGGGTCTTTCCGAACTTGTCTTTCACCAGTGGGTTGGCACCCAGGGCAAGTAAGGCGTCGGCGACATCGAAGCGTTTGTTGATGACGGCCCAGTGCAACGCTGTTCGTCCGTTCGCGTCCGTATGAGTGATGAGGTGGTGGTGTGAATGCTTGGCAAGCACACGTACATCTTGAAGAGATAAGTTGTCCATAGTTTCCCCTTATTTTTTCTTACAATTGCAAAAGGGGAGATTTTGTCAAGCAGCAAACTCTAAAAAATCAATTGCTGCTGCACCACTTGCCGTGCCTGGAACCCAACAGACATCTGCGCGAGCGCGCTGTCCATGGTGATGGCGTTACCGTTGCCTTCTAACAGAACGTCTTTGATTGGAACGTACCATCGGTTCTCATCGTCGCCTTTGACGTTGAACTCCACGTATTCATCGCGAATGGCCGCAACTTCTATGGTTTGGCGATCGACCCGTGCGCGTTGAACCGATGCAACCAAGTCATCCCCCAATCCGAAGCGCTCCGACAGACGCCCCATAAAAACGGTGCACAACACAGGCATGATGGGCGGAATACTCATGTCCAGCAAATCACCAAACTCTTTTGGGAACGATCTGCGGGTGTCACTCGATCCAATACCGTTGCGTGAGATGACTTGGTGGCCTATCTCTTCATCGGTCAGCTCTTCGCACAAACTCTGCACGTCCAGCACGCTTGGCGTCGTTGCCTGCCCAAGCAACCGGGCTCTAAAGCGAAGCCCGGTGAGCTTACACACTTCATCAACCATGACCTTCAACGCTTCTTCATTGCGCTTTTGCGCATAATCAGCAGCCTTGGCTTTTACGCTGTGTATTAGCGTCATCTCATCGGCAAGTGTTGGCTTGTCCATGCGCCCCCTCACATCTGCGGATGGTGATTGACGTGCCGCCCAGGGCACATCTGACGTAGGACACTGGAAAGCGAAACACTGCGCTCTCCACCGTCCAGATAGACTTTGCTTGCGGCCACAGTGTGAGTGGCGCCTGTATCATTGTGCACAAAGGTCACCACGTCGTCTTTCACGGATTGCATCCGCACCGCGTGGTTTTCCCAACTGCCACGAACAAAGAGTTGGGCGTCGCTCGGAAGATTGAAACGCTCACGCACCCGTTCTAGGAAGACATCACACAACTGCGCATTCAACAAAGGAATGCTTGTGTCAATCATGTCGCGCATATTTTGAGGCAATGTTGCGCGCGACTGGTGGCCGGCGATGCCGGTATTGGTCATGATCTGCCTTCCAATCTCCAAATCGTTGTAGTCGCCAGATATGTTGTCGAATGCTTCGCGGTGACGCTCCACTTTTGACTCAAACAATTTCAATCGCAAGTTCAATCCGGCCAACTCTTTGATTTGGTCAACCATTCCTTCCAGTGATGGTGCATTGCCTGCTTTGTCGTAGACGGCTGACAGTCGGGCAATCTCGCTCTCAAGAAGTTGTTGTGTTTCTTTTGCGTCTGAGTACCACATCACGCCACCTCCATTTCAGTCTTCTGTGGACGGCGCACGACTTGAATGGTGGGCTTTGGAGACTCTTCACTGGATGGTCGCACTTCGTCTTCGTCGCGCTCCATTTCAAAGGCTTTGCGCGTGTACTCTTTGACGTTGTAGTACGTCGCGATCTTTTCGGCCTCTGCAAACGCCGTGAAGATCAGAGAGTGGTCGTTTTTCAGAACCTTGATCCACGATTGCAAGTACGCAATGTGGTTGCCGGGGTCGTAGTCTTGATCCACCGACAAGCCCAAGCGGTCGGCAACGATCAACGAGAAGCATTCTGCAATCAGTTCTTCTTTGGCGTATTTCTCCGAACCGAACTTGCCGCTGAGATCGCGCCCCAGGCGTGTGGGGTGAGCGCTGGCGTGTCCCGTCTCATGCAAGGCGGTGGCGTAGAACCCTTCCATCGTGCGGAATTGCTCTTTGGTCGGCAGTTGCACGTAGTCCTGGCCCAACGTGTAGAACGCCGCGTTGCCGCCGTACCGATACTCAACGCCACTGTCCTTCATCAGACGCTCGGCCTGTTCGTGACTCCACTCCACAGGCTTGGGTATTTTCGCCTCGCGAATGGGCAGGCCATCGCACTGTTCGCTGTTGAACACCGCCGACGTAATCAACGCGATCTTTTGCCGCCCGCTTTCATCAAGAACCGGGTTTCCCTGCTTGTCGGAGACATTGATGACTCGAACGACTTTGGAGCCTTTTTCACCTTTGCGCACCGTGCCGCCCAGTGCTTTGGCTTGATTGAATGTCAACCATCCGTTGCTTTGGAAGCCGCGCGCCGCCTGAGCCATCATTAGCATCATGACGTTGCTGCCGTGGTAGGTGTTTCCACGCGCATAGTTGTAGGGCAGGCTTCCGAACGCTCCCGTCGAACTGTGCTGCTTCCAATCCCGGCGCCACGGGATCACGCCCTGCTGCATCTGCTCAATGATGTATTCAGCGGCAATGCTGCGTGCTTCGTCTTGCTTACTCATTGCCACCTCACATTGATAGTGTTTGTTCTTTCTTCGCAGATCCGTTGAGCTTTCTAGCAGCAGCTTTCTTAACAGCCTTACCCACCTCTTTGCTGGGCTTGTCCGCCACATGGATCACTTGAAGCTTGTCGTCCACAAACGACTGCACCGGATCGGTTTGGGCTTGCTCTTGCTCTGCTGGTTTTACGGTCGGCTGGAATGCTTGTGATGTCTCCTGCTTCCAGACCTTTGAGCGCACGGGCTCGTGTTGGACTTCGGGCACACCAATTGTTTTCAAAATGGCTTCTGCAGCTTTTGATGCGCGCAGCAACTCTTGCCAGTTGGGCCGGCTGTTGATGTAGTTTTGAGCCCAGCCGCTGTCGTCGGGCTCGTAGGTCATGCCCAATCGGCTGGCGATCTGCAACAGCGCCAATTGACGGCCCAAGCGGTATTGGCTGTCCTGCTCGCTGCCCTGTTCCCCAGGTTGCACGCCTTGGTAGCGGCTGGGGTGCGTGGCGCAATCGCTCAGAACGAACATCAGATCGTGGTAGTACGCGCTCTTGCCGTCCGGGTGCTTGGATGTGTATTCCGACTGTGGCCGCATGTACAAGGTGTCGGTTGAACGCTCGTAGTAGGGCGCGTTCATGGGATCAAAGGAAATTTTGGCGCCGGTCTTGGCGATCAGATCGTCCAAGAACGTGTCACGAGTTTCGGCCTTACCGTGCCAGGCGAACTGTTGCTGGGTTGCGGGCAAATTTTTGATTTGATCGCCGTTGAAACACACCGACATTACCGACTTGATTTCGCCATCCTCTTGCTTGTAGGTGCTTTCAATCTTTGTGGCTTTGCTTTCCCCTTTGGCGATGTAGTAGCCATTCTTCTTGATTTGCTCGGACTTCATATAGATGGGGCTTGTGAAGCCACGATCGAGCGCAACAGTCATCAATTGAAGGGCGTTGAAGTCCTTGAATGGGTAGCCACTTGCGCCAATCGGCCAGCCGCCAATGACCGGCAGCGGCTTCTCTTTTTCGTTGAAGCCGTAATCCAAAATGGACCGGCGTTCTCTAAGTTGGTCGTAAAACCGTTCTGCAATGTCCTGCTTCAATTCGTTTGATGCGCTCATAACCGTGTCTCCAAGTTAATAGAAATGCTCACCCCTTTTTCCAATGCTTGCCGTATGCGGTACAGAACTTCGTCAACCGTGAGAAGCTGTACTCTTGCGTCGTCAAAGTCGTGATGCAAGAGAATTCTTAAATCACCACCAACCTTGTACACAGCGAACCGCTCTGCCGCGATCAGATCGTCCCACCAGTCTTCTTCTTGTTCTGAATGCATAATTTGTAAATCCAAATAGTTGAAAATCATTAAATGGATGAAAATTTGAAAGTCAAGCTTTCGCCATTTCGTAATTCAGCGCTCCATAAAGACATCAGGCACAAAAAAGCCGCCCGAAGGCGGCCATTTCTGCATGCTGCATATTTTAGTTATCGGTCCTTCTCATTCCTCCGGTGCACGTTGGTCATAACATCCAACAGACGCAGACAGTGACCATGCAGGGCCATTGATTGCACGTGCGCATGCAACTGCTCATCAAGATCTTCTCTAATTTTCCCATGACCTAACAACAATTCATTCTTGGCCCCAATCATCACGTTCCATTCGTGCAACATATGAGAGGGCATCTTGTCCAAGTGTGTAAAGCCTTGCGCCACCCAACGCGCCCTCTCCTGCAACTGTTGAGGATCTTCGTACATTTGGTGAAAAGCAGCACAGAATGCCTCTTCGATGTCTTTGTTTGTATTTGTCATTGCAAGAACCTCCATTCGTCGTCCATAAAATCTTTATCGCTCATTTGCAGAACGGCGGGTGCAGCGGGGGATGGCTCACCCTCCACAACGTCTTTCGCTGTTTGTGCCCAATCGTTTGGGATGGACAGCGTAAGAACTTCGCCAGTGGGCAATTCGTAGCTTGGCTGCACGGGAATGCGTGCCCGAACGCAATTGACCTGGACACCCTCAATACGCCGCGTATCGCCGCGAGGAGACTGCGGCCGCTCAAACCCTGGCATGGCCCAAAAGCGCGTCCAGAACTGCGGCGCATTAAGCACATAACGGCCATCACCCTCGCAGAATTTGACGTACGAGTTGTACACCTCAGACTTGGGAGTCAAAGTGTTGGCGTCGGGTACAATACCGACATCCTCACGCCACGCCCCAACACAATCATTCTTGTTGCGAATAGACTGTTTGAACGTCTTGGAGGCTTCCGGCCATTCGCTCTCGGGGAGGAAGCCGCCGCGCTTCACAATGCGGCTGACGCCTTCCAGCAACCAGTCCAGGACGATGTGAGCTTCTTCCTTGAGAATGCGCTCAGCAAGATTTTGAATGGCCTGGTACGTACCGTGGCGTTGGTTCCACTTGACCACGCACAAGCGACGGTACATGCCGTCTGTTGCGTCGGTGATCATGGGTTCGTCGTTGGAACTGACAATGTGGCACGATGTGTTTACGAACTCCACCATGTCGCGGTACAAAAACTTAGCGGTCAACAAATCTCCACCGCTGAGGGCTTTGAACGCCTCCTGATCAATGCCGCGCGCACCCTTTTTGACTTCTGGGGTGAAGATCAAACTGGAGTTCACGCAGTTTGCAAGCATCTGTGGTTCACCGCACTTATCCAGCCAGATTTGTGCCGTGCGGTGATGGAAGCCACGAATAATAGACGACATCACTCCCTTGCCGTTGCCGCCCGTTCCGACCCACCACCACACCAATTGATGAGGGCCGGGGATCAGCGTCAGTGCACACTGCTCTTGCACCAGAGCGCGGATGTCCAAGTCCGGCAATGCGCTGGCCAGAAACCGTCCAAACATCGAGTTGGCGGGGACCGATTGAGGTGTGTGGCGCTTGTTGTACGCAGTGCTCACGGTGGCGTTGACGCCAAACGTCAACCCAAGTTTTTTGTCCGCTGGAAGAACTGTGACCAAACCTTCATTGTCAACATGCAGATAGCCATTCTTTGTAGCAATAACAAACGTGGATCCATTCCGCTCAGGAAGTGGCTCAAGGGAGTTCACTGAGAATTTGAAACAATCCATGGACGCAGCATTGGTGGCTTTGTCCGGCATATGATTGAACAGGAATTGTGATGCCATTGCCGTGCCCTCGGACAGCGACACCGTGTCCCAGAAAACACCATTCCACTTATAGGCAATACCATTGGCCATTGCCCAGTCCCCACACGCTCCACTGTTGATGTAGTTGACCCAGTTCCATGCGGGTGTGTGGGAGGTCACAATATTCGCGCTGTTGATTTTTTTGATCTTCGGCTGTCCTGCTTTTGGCTTAGTTTTTTTCGCGACCGTGGGTGATGGTGTTGACACACCAGAGTTATTTGATACGTTAATTGCAGACATATTTTTCTCCTATAGTTTTACCTCTCTGAAACCGCACGGTTGCCGCCGCGCGGTTTTTTTATGCCTTCTTGACCGACTGGAACAACCAACCGTCCTGGACAGCCAAGTCTGTGAGTTCGCGGATGTACTCTGAAACGGTCAATCCACTGCGTTGCGCGACATCTTCCAACAGCGCCAACTTCTCTTGGTCAAAGCGAAATGTTCGATTGACTTTCTGAGGCCGTGCGCGGCGACGATACGGCTTTCTTTTTTTGATGATCTTGAATTGCAAAACGTCACCCATAAGAACCTCCACATTTAAGTAAACACCAACTTGTTCTAATTTATTTTTTTATCTTGTCAAGCATATTTTGTATTGCAAATTTCAAAACCCTTGCAGCGCAATGCTTTTCCATCACCATGCATCTGGAAATACCATTCATTTCACAATGCAATTTCAATGTTTTTCACGCACACATCAAAATCCCCCTCAAACCCTTGCAGCACAATGGCTTGAGCCAATTTTCCATAAATAATACGCAATACAAATTATTGCGTGAGTAGGGTCTTGAGTAGGGTCTTGAGTAGGGTGAAAATGAACCACCCTACTCACTCAAAACCTTTGGCACATAAGCATTTCAGACATATTGAGTAGGGTGAGTAGGGTAAAACCTTTAAAAGTTATATATAAAATTTCTTTTTGGATCACCTTTGCGCATTTTTCATAAAAATTTTCAAATTTCCACCCTACTCACCTACTCACCCCTCAAGAAGCTACTGCCGCAATGCTTTGAAGTGAGTAGGGTGTATTACGAGCCACCCTACTCATTCAATAATTTGCATTGCACTTTTTAATCAATCATTGATTTCAATTAAACGTCAAACGACAATTTCACCCTTACATCCGCCGCGCCTTTGCGTTTTCAGCACCTTTCTCTGCAACCTGCTCCATGATTTTCCGCGCCATTCGCTCATCCATTATTTTCCGTGCCTCATTTGTGCAATAGGAGTCCGCAATCTGTTCCGGCATGTATCCGTAGTCATCCAGCGCATGCAAATCCGCCCCATTATCCAAAAGAAAGTTGATTGTTTCGCTATCGGGGAACAAGAATGCAGCGTGCAACGGCGTAAAGCCTCGATAGTCACAATGCAAGTTGATATCAGCCCCATACGAAATCAACAACTTCATTGTCTTAATATCCCGCTGCCTCACTGCCATGTGCAAAGCGGCGTGACCTGGGCGATCCCCATCACTCATCGATGCGCACGTGTTAGGATCCACACCCATTTTGAGAATATCCTCAAGCTGCCACTCATAGCAGCGGGTGCAATAGTGGACCATTGTGTAACCACAAGAAAAAATAATATTTGCGTTTGCTCCATATCGAACCAAAAGGTCCAAAGACTGCATTTGATAGAACTTAAAGGCCAGCTCCACAAGACTACGGCGATCACCATCTTTAAAAACGTTTGAATTTGGATCAACGCCAAGCTTCAACCTTTTTTCAAGTACATCCAATTTGCCTTTCTTAACGGCCAGCGCCAGGACCGACTTGCCGCGCTTGTTGTAGTTTTCCATTTCCTATCTCCTCATTTGCCCGCTGGGGCGACAGGGAAATGTTGACAACAGCGAAAGGATTTCTCCACATAAAAAAAGCCCCCAATTTGGGGGCTGCAAAGGACTGCAAAGGACAACTAGGGACTGGGACTTAACGCAGCATTATTTCAATGCTTGTATCAGGACGTTCCGTTCGTGCGCGGCAATACGTTCTTGAACCACATCGCGTTGTTGCTGCTGCTCATCCAACAACAACTGTTGCGCTTCAATCATCAATTCCGTGCTTCCCCACTCCAACTCGGTGATCAAGTCATAGATGCCGTCCACGACCGTGTTGTCGTCCAGTTGGTTGGCGTGGGCCACGATGATCCCGTTCGCCACCTGGAACGCATGGAAATGCACACTGGGCATTACGGGGTGTTGGAGCCACGCGTCCACGTCGCTCTTTCTGTAGCGCACAGGCGTGGTGGACCATCTCTCATCGGTGCGTGCAGGGCGTTCCCCAATGGTGGGGGGCGGCAAGCCTTGATTGCGCAAGCGCTGCAACGTCTTCGTACTGATCTGCATCAACACTGCAGCTTGTGCAGCACTTAGATGCAGATCCCCAGGCGCTTGGGCGAGCGCTTGCCGCTGCTGTTCGTCAACCTTCGCCATCGCCGCCTCCAATGTGACGCAACAGTTCGTGCCGCTGGCCTAAGGTCGTGCGCAAATCATCCAACGCATTCGGTTCCCTCTTGCACATCGAACGTTGCTCGTCGTCATACCGCATGATGCTCACGAAATACATCAGCTATACGTCCTTGATCTGGATATCAACACCGATTTCCTTGATTTCATCCAAGATGCAACCAAGACTTGCAATCGTTGCCCCCATCTTCCCCATCAAACTGCTTTTACGTTGAACAGTGAGGGAGTTTGAAAAGTTTTCTAAGATCCAATTCCGGCTTCGACGAATGTCATCACTGTCAAGAGCCGCCAAGCGCTCATTGATTGGATGAAACAAACGCCGCAATTCTTGGAAGCGCCTGTGTGCAAATTGGGTGTAGGTGGTTTCAGCGGTGCGTTGATCCATGCGCTTTGCGTCTTCGATCAACCTTTTGAAGTCGCGCACATCGCGGTACAAGACTCTCAATTCTTCTACCGAATGGATGCGTGCTTTTCGTATTTCAGCTCGTGCATCAACGAACAACATTCCATCGCTCATTACTCTTCCTCTTCTACGCCGTTCCGCTCACGCCCCCAAATGTGTCGGGTCGTGATCATCTGCGCAAAGCCTGACCGGCGAGCGCATCGAGCAAATCCGCCCTAGATCGCTCGGCGCGACGGGCGTAGTCCTCTTGGCGTAACCCCTCGCGCGCAGCCCACGCAGCACCCCTAAGAGCCTGTGCGCCCTCCGTGTCACCGATGGCGTCGAAGACATCAGCCAAGAAGCGCGCATTGACGATGAAGCGGATGCGTGGCCCCACCTGTGAGCGCCGGCGACCGGCTTTGGCGACCACCGGCACCATCACGGTTTCAGGTGTTGGGTCGAGAATTTCGGCCAGATCTTCCAAAGGAAGTTGCCAGTGCCCGTCAATCTTGCGCGCCCCTGGGTAACGACCGCGTTGCATGCCTTCACGGATCTTCTGCAACACACCGCGCGAACTGGAGTCGCGACCGAGCACGACAGCCACCTCTTCCGGGTTCAAGGCATACCGTTTGGGCCAGTCACGTCGCAGGTGTTCCAGTGCTTTTTCGCTCATGTCCAGACAGTAGCAGCGGAGCCAGACTGGGGCAAACGACTGGGGCAAAAATGGGGTGTTCGCGGGTGTCTGCGGGTGTTTTTTGGTGCGGTGACACTGACAGCCAAGCGGACATGAAACACGCAAGCCGCTGAAATATATGACAATTCGGAACCCCCCCCGTACCCCACCCCACAAAAGAGTTGACCTTAGGAGGGGGACGCTCTATCCAGCTGAGCTACGGGGCCATTGGCAGCTGGCAAGGATACCGCGTCTGGCTGAATGGACCAAGCCACGTACCGTCGACACGGGTGCCAACGTCGCTATTCTGTCCGCCCCCACCCCACCACCATCCGACCTCCGCCACATGATGACTCTCTGGGAGAGCCTGTCGGCCCTCGGCGACAGCCGCGCCCTGCTCCCGCTTGCCGTGATCCTGGCGCTGTTTCTGCCCGCCACTTTTCGCCCCCTGCTGTGGCGATGGGCAGCGGCCATCGCCGTGGTCGCCAGCGTCACACTGGCCAGCAAGATCGCCTTCATGGGGTGGGGCCTGGGCGTGAAGTCATGGGATTTCACCGGCATTTCCGGTCATGCCGCGATGTCCAGCACGCTTTATCCGGTGGTCTGCTGGCTGCTCGCCAGCGGCCGCAGTCGGCAGCCATGGGCCTGGGCAATCGCCGGCGCCGTGCTCGCTCTGGCGATCGCGTGGTCCAGAGTTCCGCTTGGGGCGCATTCGCTGTCGGAGATCATCATCGGACTCGGCCTGGGCATGACCGCATCCGCCTGCGTGCTGCGTGGCATTCGGGTGCCGGCGAGCGCGGTCGCCGCGCGCATCCACGCCGCGTTGCTGGCCATTGTCGCTGGCGTGACCGTGCCGATACTGATGGCTGACCTGCACACACATGACATGGTGGAGGCCACGGCGAAGGCGCTGTCCGGGCGCGAGCGGGCGCTGGAACGTGACGACCTGCGCAGTTATGCGGCGCCCATCAAACGCCATTTATGAGATGGCGTACAGCAAACCTTGACAGCCAACGTTCATCCACCGAACATACAGGTGGAATTTTCCCTGACGGAGCAGGCCTCCCCATGTTCAAGAAGACGATCGCAGTTGTGGCACTGGCGGCCTTTTCCGCCTCCCCGATGATGAGTTTCGCGCAGGAAGCGCAGGCTACCACCGGCGCAGAAACCTCCTCGGAAGCAGCCGCCGCTGAAGTCGCCGGCGCAGAAGCTGCGGGCGTCTCGACCGCTGCAGTGGTTGGTACCACCGTGATTGCGGTTGCTGCGGCTGCCGTGGCTTACAGCGTTGGTGGCGACAGCACCAGCGGCAGCAACGATGGCGGCGGCGGCACCGATCCGGGTGGCCCGGGCCCGGGCGGCCCCGGCACCGGCGGCACGGGTGGCACCGGCGGTACCGGTGGCACGGGTGGTACGGGCGGCACCGGCGGCTGATCGGCGCACTGCGTACCACACAGGCCCTCGCCGGGCGCGACCCGGCGGGGGTTTTTTATGCCTGCCAGAATCCCATTCCCATGAACAACACCACCCATCGTCTTCTTGCCGCTGCACTCACCGCACTGGCACTTTCCGGCTGCGCGCTTGCACCGGGCCAGCACCTGCGCCGCGGCGACGTTGCCGTTGACCGCCACAGCGGTGACGGGCAGCTGGAAATCGTCACCATCACTCCGAAGCTGATCGCCCAGGAGAATGCCGCGCGGGGGCAGAAATCGCTGCCGAACGCGCTGTTCGACCATGAGCCTGGCCCTTACAAGGTCGGGGTGGGCGACATTCTCTATGTCACCGTCTGGGATCACCCGGAACTGACCGTTCCCGCCGGCCCGCAGCAGCAAGGCACCTTGGCGGGCCGTTTGGTACAGAGTGACGGCGCGATGTTCTACCCCTACATCGGCAAGGTCACAGCTTCGGGCAAGACGCCGGTGGAAATCCGCGAAGAGATCAGCCGCCGCCTGGCCCAGTACGTGGAATCGCCGCAGGTGGACGTGTCCGTCCTGACCTACGGCAGCCAGCGCGTCTGGGTGACCGGCGCTGCCGAGCGCTCCTCGCCCATCGCACTGGGCACCTCGCCGCTGACCCTGGCCGACGCCATCAGCCAGGCCGGACTGAACAGTGCCCAAGCCGACCTGTCGGGCATCCAGCTCAGCCGTGATGGCACCACCTACACCATCAATCTGGAATCCCTGGCCCGCCAGTTCGGCGGCCGCCAGCTGTTCCTCAAGGATGGCGACTCCATCTTCGTACCCTACCTGGATCGCAAGGAGATCTTCGTGGTGGGCGAGGTGAACCTGCCGGGCGCGTACAGCTTCCGCACCGGCGATGTCTCGCTGAACCAGGCATTGGGCCGTGCACGCGGCCTCCTTCAGCAGACCGCCAACGGCAATGCCGTGTACGTCATCCGCGGCAGCACCGACCTGCTGCAGGAGCCGTCGATGGTCTACCAGCTGGAGGCGCGCTCGCCCACCGCATTCGCCGCCGGCAGCCAGTTCCACCTGCAGCCGGGCGACGTGGTGTTCGTCGGCGCCGCCGGCGTCAGCCGCTGGAACCGCTTCGTGAACCAGCTGCTGCCGTTCACCAGCATCCTGTACAACGCAGCGCGTACCGGAACCGAAGTCAGGGACAACTGATATGGCGCGCATGGACGCGGCCCGCCAGCGGCCGGCACACCGCGCGCTTGCCGCGCTGCTTCCCGCCGTCGTCGCCGCCCTGCTGTTCACCGGCTGCACCACCGGCAGCCGGTCCACGGCAGAAACCTTCCGGCTGATCACCCATCGCCCAGCCCAGGCCACCGCCGAGGGCGTGGCCAGCAACCGCTTCCCGCAGCTGCAGGTGGACACACCTGACATCGTGGCCGTCGCCGTGCTGGGCTACGTCGATGGTGGCCGCCAGCAGTGGTATGCCGGCGCGCATGCCGTGTTCGAGCTGGACCGCCACGGCCTGCTGCTGGGAGGCAGCGGGCTGGGGCAGCAGTGGCGCGCGCGCATCGACGGCCCCTCGCCGTTCGACGACCTGCGCAGCGTGACCACGCCGGTGAAGGTGCAGCGCCGCTATGACTGGGTTCCTGCGTACCAGGTCGACGTGGCCGTGACCGGCACCCTGAGCCGTGGCGCACTGGAGGAAGTGAACATCCTCGGCACGCGCCGCACCCTGCAGCGTTACGACGAACAACTGCAGGGCGGCATGCACGGCCGCAACGTCTACTGGGCCGATCCGGCCACCGGCTTCATCTGGAAGAGCCGCCAGCATCTGGCGCCCGGCCGTGTCGCGGAGCTGACCCAGCTCAAACCCTATCGCCCGGCCAAGGACTGAGCCATGACGTTTCGACTTTCCGGCCCGGTGATCATCGCCGCGTTGTTTGCAGCCAGCGCCGCCCAGGCAACCGAGGTGCGAATCGAAGGCGCGGCCGCGGCGGCCGGCACGCGTGAGCTGCCGGCCAACGCGCGCCTCGCCGACGCCCTGCTGCTGGCCCGCCCAAGCGCTGACGCCTACCTGCTGGGCACCAGCTTCGAGCGCCCGCAGGCCATGGAAGACCAGGTGCGTCTTCGCGCTGGCCTGCAGTACGGTGCCGGGCAGCTGGCAGAGGCCAGCGACACACAGCTTTCGGCCTTGGCGCAGACGTTGCAGGCGTGGCTCGACGCACATCCGGCCACCGGGCGCATGCCCATCGCCAGTTCCGCGCGCCTGATCCAGGTCCAGCCCGCGAACAATCCGGTGCTCGCCAACGGCGATACGCTGCGCTTCCCGCAGCAACCGCGCACGATCACCGTGATGGGCGCGGTCGGGCAAGCCTGCGTCCTGCCCCACGTCCCGCAGCGTGATGCACGCGACTACCTGCGTGACTGCCGGCCCAGCGCCCTCGCCGACCGCAATGACATCTTCGTGATCCAGCCCGACGGGCGGGTCCAGCAGCTGGGCATCGCCCTGTGGAATCGCGCCGATCCGCAGGCCATTGCTGCCGGCGGCACGCTGTTCGTGCCGCTGCGCGCCCCGCTCCTCAAGCGCCTCGATCCGCTGTTCAACAGCGACTTCGCCGCGTTCATCGCCACCCAGCCTGTCAGCCCGTGATGACCCAGCCCTGTACGCGCGCGCGCCTGGCGCGCCCCGCCCGTTTCGCGCTGAGCGCGCTTGCCCTGTCACTGTCCTGCGCACTGCATGCCCAGGAAGCCCCGCCGCCCACTGCCAGTGAATGGGGCGGCATCGGCCTGCTGCAGACCCCGACCGCACGGATGGCTGATGATGGCGACCTGAGCTTCACTGCGTCCTACAGCGCTCCGTACGCGCGCTACAACCTGACGCTGCAGCCGTTCCCCTGGCTGGAGACCTCCTTCCGCTACATCAACGTCAACAACCTGCTGTACGGCCCAAGTGTCGCCGGGGATCAGCACTACAAGGACAAGTCCATCGATTTCAAGCTGCGGTTGTGGCAGGAGTCGCGCTTGCTACCGGAAGTCGCCTTCGGCGTCCGAGACCTAGGCGGTACCGGCTTCTTCTCCAGCGAATACATCGTCGCCAACAAGAACTTTGGCCCTATCGACGCATCGCTCGGTTTCGCTACAGGCTACCTCGGCAATCGAGGGGACTTCTCCAACCCGCTTGGTGCAATTTCTGATCGCTTCAAGGATCGCCGTCCAATCGCCAACAGCGACATTACGAACGCAGGCAAATTCGGCCTCAGCAACATGTTCAAGGGCCCGGTCGGCATTTTCGGTGGTATTACCTACCAGACGCCGATGGACGAGCTGCTACTGAAGGTCGAGTACGACGGCAACGACTATCGCCGCGAACCGCGCGGCAACAACCTGCGCCAGCGCACGCCCATCAACGTCGGCCTGGTCTATGTCCCGAACCGGAATGTCGAGCTGACCGCCGCTTGGGAGCGCGGTGACGCGGCGATGTTCTCGCTCACCCTGCGCGGCAACCCGGGCAACACGCCTGCAGCACCGAAGCCGTTCGACCCGCCGCCGCAGCGACTGCTGCCCGCGACCGCCGTCGCCGAGCAGCGCGCAGCCGTCGCCAGCAGCGACGCCTCCGGTGCCGGCGACGCACCCGCCACCAGCACCGACTGGGCCGCGGTCACCGCCGAACTGCAGCGCAATGCCGGCTTCCGTGTCGAGCGTATTTCGCGCCGCGGCGACGAGCTGTACATCGACGGGTACCAGACCCGCTACCTGCATGCCTCCAAGGGCCTGGGGCGCGCCACGCGAATCCTTGCCAATGCGACCGGCGATGACTACGACTGGTTCACCCTGCGCACCACCCGCGTGGGCATGCCGATCGCAGATCTGTCGATCAACCGCGAAGCGTTCGCCGGCTACCTCGATGGCACGGTCAGCGAAGACGTCCTGCGCCGGAGCACGGAACTGCAGGCGCCCGACGCGCGCGCGCGGGAGACGCTGTACAAGCCCAAGCGCAGCCCCTTCGGCGGCGGTTTCAACGTCGGCTACCGGCAGAACCTGGGCGGCCCCGATGGCTTCATCCTGTACCAGGTCGCAGCCAACTACACCGGCAGCCTGTTCCTGCGCGACAACATCTGGCTGACCGGCACCGTCAGCGCCGATATCACCAACAACTACCACAAGTTCAAGTACAACGCGCCCAGCCGCCTGCCGCGCGTGCGCACCGATATCCGCCAGTACCTGACCACCTCCGACGTGATGCTGCCCAACCTGCAGGCCAATATCGCCGGGCGACTGGCGCCGGACCTGTATGGCATTGCCTACGCCGGTTACCTGGAGTGGATGTATGCCGGCGTCGGCGGCGAACTGCTGTATCGCCCCAGTGGCGAGCGCTGGGCGGTGGGCGCCAACCTCAACCGGGTGCAGCAGCGCGACTACGACCAGCACTTTGGCCTGCGCGACTATCGCATCACCACCGGCCATGCCACGTTCTACTATGCGTTCGACGCCCAGCAGCGCGTCATCGGCTCGCTGTCGGTCGGCCAGTACCTGGCCGGCGACAAGGGCGCCACGCTGGACCTGGCCCGCGTGTTCGACAACGGCGTGACCATGGGCGCCTATGCGACCAAGACCAATGTCTCGGCACGCGACTTCGGCGAAGGCAGCTTCGACAAGGGCATTTACTTCAGCATTCCGCTCGACGGCTTCCTGCCACGCTCCACGCGCGGCCGTGCAGCCTTCAACTGGAACCCGCTGATCCGCGACGGTGGCGCCATGCTCGGCCGCAAGTACGGCCTGTACGGCATGACCGGTGACCGCGACGAGCGCTTCTTCTACGACAACCTGCGCAACGTCGGCGAATGAAAAAAGCCGGGGGCCTGACGGCTCCCGGCTTTCTGCCTGCAGCGCGCCTTCAGCAGGCGCGGGCACTCAAAGGTAGCGGACCCAGCTCTTCACGCCTTCATCCATCAGCGTGTAGACGTGTTCGAATGCCGCCCGTTGCTGGCGATACGGATCGGGAATCTCGCGGTCGGACTGCCACTTGCCCAGCAGGAAGGTCTTGCCCGACGCCTCCGGCGCGATCTCGATGATGCGATGGACGTGCTTGCGCTCCATCACCAGCACCAGATCCGAGGCCCCCAGGATGCTGCGGTCGATCTGCCGCGCACGATGGCTGCTGCCATCCAGGCCATGCTCGGTCAACAGCGCCTGCGCGATCGCATCCACGCCATGGTTGACCAGGGCCCCCAGGCCGGCCGAGGACACCGTGATGCCCTTGCCCTGCACTGCCTCACGCAGCATCACTTCAGCCGACGGACTACGGCAGATGTTGCCGACACACACAACCAGAATATTCTTGAACACGGACAACGGCTTCCATCTGCTCTTCAGTACATGAAACGCAGCACCCGGCCGCTGCTGCAGACCGGGCGCTTCCACGCGGGCACGGCCGGCACATCGCCGGCGACAGCCTCGGTGCCTAGTATGCCGATTTCTGGCCCAGTACCTTGAAGGCCGTCATCACAATGATGCGCACATCCAGGGTCGGACTCCAGCGGCGGATGTAATCGATGTCGTACTGCACGCGCTTCTTCATCGAGCGCAGTTCGGGGGTCTCCCCGCGCAGCCCGTGCACCTGCGCCCAGCCGGTGATGCCCGGCTTCACGTAGTGGCGGTGCATGTAACGGTCGATCAGCCGCTCGTAATGGTTGTTGTGCTGCACGGCGTGCGGCCGCGGCCCCACCACCGACATGCTGCCACCCAGCACGTTGAAGAACTGCGGCAGCTCATCCAGGCTGCTGCGGCGCAGGAAGGCGCCAAAGCGGGTGACACGCGGATCGTTGCGGGTGGCCTGGGTGATCTTGTCCGAGGAACCTTCCGCATGAACCCGCATCGAGCGGAACTTCAGCATCGAGAACTCCTTGCCTCCCAGGCCATGGCGGCGCTGGCGGAACAGCACCGGGCCAGGCGAGCTCAGCTTCACACCGATCGCCAGCACCGCAAACACCGGCGCCAGTGCAATCACTGCCAGCCCGGCGACAAGGATGTCCTCAACGCGCTTGGCCAAGCGGAAATTGTGGTCCGACAGCCCCTGGCGCACACCGATCATCGGCACGTTGCCGACCTGGTGCACGCCCGGATTCAGCGTGCCCCAGCCGGTGGTGTCAGGAATGAGCCGCACCGGCACCGGGAAGCGCTCGATCTGCTTCAGCATCGCCTTCATGTCACCGGCGTCGCCCGGGGTCATCGACACCCACAACTGGTCGAATTCACCGCGATGCTGGTCCATGTAGCGCGGCAGGTCACCCAGCGCACCCAGGCAGCGGGGCGCGTCGCCACCGCGACGTACCGCCAGATCGCCCTGGGCGGAGAAGTAGCCGATCACTTCCTTGCCCAGCTCAGGCTTGCCGCGCAGCAGGCGGTGCAGTTTCAGCCCGGAAGAGCGCAGGCCGACCAGCAGCACGCGCTCGCGATCCAGGCCGCGCGAACGCAGTCGATGCAACTGCACCCGCAGCGCCACGCGCGTGCCGATCATCAGCATCAGTCCCGCACCGAACCAGCCGAGCAGCCAGCGCGTAGGCACGGAACCTGCCATGTCGACAAGCACCGCATAGACCGAGAACAGCGCGAAGGACGCGGACCAGGCCAGGAACAGCACCCACAGATCGGTGATCAGGCCGCGCGCGCGCCAGTTGCGGTACACGGGCGCGATCATGAAACAGACCATCGCACTCAGCAGCAGCGCGCCGAATACGACACGCTGGGATGGGCCCGGCACGGCCGAACCATAAAACATGAGATGAGAGAGAACGGCGGTGAGCGGGACGACCGCAAGGTCCCCCAGGCGCAATGCCAGTTCAAGTGCAGCGCGGGCCTCTACGCGGCGGCGCGCCCGGCTGGGGTGGCTGGAAAGGCCTTCTACGGATCCATGTAGCACAAAACATCTCCTCAGACGATTCCGCGGATCCGGACATGATCCCCAGCAGCACCGATCTCCCCAGCCGGTGCACACATTTGATTGCGGTTTGATTGACTTCGTCCCGATTGTGTCCGAACTCCGTCACAAAAGATAGCCGCCATCTGGCAATCATTTGACGCGATCCGCAAAGTAAGCGAGACATAGGGCACTGATTTCTATCACTTTCGCCTCGCCAGACCCGTTCTGAAATCGTGACGCAGGCCCGTCAAGCCTTTGGCGTCACCACCCCGCACTGCACCAAGCCCGGCCACATCCCTCTGCTACCATCGCCGGCTCAGTCCGCCGCGTCCCCCACCTGCCCGCGGCGGCACCAACTACGTAACGAAACACAGGAGTCTGCATGTCTTCCGAGCTGCTCAAGTCCCTTGGTCTGGACGCGATCAACGCTGGCACCTACCTGGGCAACGGGGAATGGTCCAGCGCCACCGGCGGTGAGCTGATCACCCCGGTCAACCCGACCACCGGCGAGCCGATCGCGCAGGTCCGCGCCACCACCGAGGCCGAGTACGAGACGGTCATCACCCGTGCGCAGGAGGCCTACAAGACCTGGCGCACCACCCCGGCCCCGCGCCGCGGCGAAGCCGTGCGCCTGTGCGGCGAAGCGCTGCGCAAGAACAAGGACGCCCTGGGTTCGCTGGTTGCCCTGGAAATGGGCAAGAGCAAGCCCGAAGGCGACGGCGAAGTGCAGGAGATGATCGACATCGCCGATTTCGCCGTGGGCCAGAGCCGCATGCTGTACGGCTACACCATGCATTCGGAGCGCCCCGGCCACCGCATGTACGAGCAGTACCACCCGCTGGGCCTGGTCGGCATCATCTCGGCCTTCAACTTCCCGGTCGCGGTGTGGAGCTGGAATGCCTTCCTGGCCGCCATCTGCGGCGACATCTGCATCTGGAAGCCGTCCAACAAGACCCCGCTGACCGCCATCGCCTCCATGCGCATCTGCAACGACGCGCTGCGCGAAGCTGGCTTCCCGGACATCTTCTTCCTGGTCAACGACGCCGGCACCGCCCTGTCGGAGAAGCTGGTGGACGACCGTCGCGTGCCGCTGATCAGCTTCACCGGCTCGACCCAGGTCGGCCGCACGGTCAATGAGAAGGTCGCCCGCCGCCTGGGCCGCTGCCTGCTGGAACTGGGCGGCAACAACGCCATCATCCTGGACGAGACCGCCGACCTGAAGCTGGCCGTGCCGGGCATCGTGTTCGGCGCCGTCGGCACCGCCGGCCAGCGCTGCACCACCACCCGCCGCCTGATCGTGCACCGCTCCATCTACGCCGACGTGCTGGCCACCCTGGTCAAGGCCTACAAGCAGGTGGAAGGCAAGATCGGCGACCCGACCGATGCCGCCAACCTGATGGGCCCGCTGAACAGCGACGGCGCCGTGCAGCAGTTCCTCGATGCCATCGCCCAGGCCAAGGCCGCCGGCGGCACGATCGAAACCGGTGGCACCCGCATCGATCGTGCCGGCAACTTCGTGCTGCCGGCCATCGTGTCGGGCCTGAAGAACAGCGACGCGGTGGTCCAGCACGAAACCTTCGCGCCGATCCTGTATGTCATGCCGTACGACAGCATCGATGAGGCCATCGACATGCAGAACGGCGTGCCGCAGGGCCTGTCGTCCTCGATCTTCACCCAGAACCTGAAGACCGCCGAGAAGTTCCTCTCGGCTGCCGGCAGCGACTGCGGCATCGCCAACATCAACATCGGCACGTCCGGTGCGGAGATCGGTGGCGCCTTCGGTGGCGAGAAGGACACCGGCGGTGGTCGCGAGTCGGGTTCGGATGCATGGAAGGTCTACATGCGCCGCCAGACCAACACCATCAACTATTCGGACTCGCTGCCGCTGGCCCAGGGCATCAAGTTCGACCTGTAATGGCGAACATGCCGGACATGGCTATAGGTCGGATCCCCGCAGGGGCTCCGACCCTCGACTTCAGCGGCCGCCGCGTGCTCATCGCCGGCGGCAGCAAGGGAATCGGCCGTGAACTGGCGCTGGCATTTGCCGGCGCCGGTGCAGCGGTGTCGGTCTGCGCCCGCGGCCTGCCCGGGCTGCAGGCATTGCAGGCCGATGCCCAGGCACACGGCACGCCCCTGCACGTGTTCACCACCGACCTGGCCGACACCGGCCAGATCGGCGGCTGGCTGCAGGCCTCCGCCGACGCACTCGGCGGCATCGACGTGCTGGTCAACAACGCCACCGGCTACGGCATGGCCGATGACGAAGATGGCTGGGCGGCAAGCCTGCAGATCGACCTGATGGCCGCCGTGCGTGCCTCGCGCCTCGCGCTGCCCTGGCTGCGGGCTTCGGCGGATGCCTGCATTCTCAACCTGTCCTCGATCGCCGCCCAGCAGCCCCGCCCCGGCGGTGCCCCCTATGCGGCGGCCAAGGCCGCGCTCTCCCACTACACCACGTCGCAGGCGCTGGCCCTGGCAGCGGACCGCATCCGGGTCAACGCCATCGCGCCGGGTTCGATCGAGTTTGCCGACGGCCTGTGGGACCGTCGCCGCGTGGAAGATCCCGATCTGTACCACGCGACCCTGGCCCGGATCCCGTTCGGCCGCTTCGGACACCCGCGCGAGATCGCCGATGCCGCGCTGTTCCTGTGTTCGCCGCTGGCGCGCTGGATCACCGGGCATGTGCTCAACGTGGATGGTGGCCAGGTGCTGATGGGCTGAGTCTGTAGAGCCGAGCCCATGCTCGGCTGCTTTTGCGGCAATGGAAAGCAGCAAGGCCAGCCGAGCATGGGCTCGGCTCTACTCGATGCTGGCGGCCTGGTCTCGAGCATTGACCGGCGCCGCGCTGCTGCCCATGGGCTTGGCGGCCCGCAGGCACTATCATGTGCGCACTGCCAAGGAGGACCCCCATGAGCGTGGCACCCCGACAGACAAGTGCCCTGGCCGTCCTCAGCCTGGTGCTGGGCATCGCCAGCTGGACCGTGCTGCCCTTCGTGGGCAGCCTCGTCGCCATCATCACCGGGCACATGGCGCGCGGCGAGATCCGCCGCCGCCCCACCGAGCTGGAAGGCGACGGTCTGGCCCTCACCGGCCTGATCCTGGGCTGGTTGAACGTGATCATGCTGGGCCTGGGCCTGCTGGTCATCGTCCTGTTCTTCGGCGGCCTGGCCTGGCTGGCCGCGATGTCGAACTGACGGCCATGAGCGCGTCAGACAGCACTGAACGCTTCAGCAGCCGGGTCGCCGACTATGTGCGCTACCGCCCGGATTACCCGGCTGCGCTGATGGACTGGCTGCACGGCCCGATGGCGGTGCCCGCCTCTGCCCGGGTTGCCGACATCGGCGCCGGTACCGGCATTTCCAGTCGTGCCTTCCTGGCCGCGCGCCATCCTCTGCTCGCGGTGGAACCCAATGCCGCCATGCGCGCCGCAGCCGAACAGTGGCTGGCGCCGCAGTACCCGCAGTTCCGCGCCGTCGATGGCCGCGCCGAAGCGACCGGGCTGGCCGACGCCAGCGTCGACCTGGTCAGTGCCGCGCAGGCCTTCCACTGGTTCGACACCGTGGCCGTGCGCGCCGAATGGCAGCGCATCCTGCGCCCCGGTGGCATGGCGCTGGTCTACTGGAACTCGCGCCTGCTCGATGCCAGCCCGTTCCTCATCGGCTACGAGCAGCTGCTGCTGGATTACGGCACCGATTACACCGCTGTGGCCGAGCGCTACCAGGACGATGCCACCATGCAGGCCTGGTTCGGCCCCGGCCTGCGCGGGATGATCGAGCTGCCCAATGTGCAGCATCTGGACTTCGACGCCCTGCGCGGACGCCTGCTGTCTTCTTCCTACGCACCGCAGCCGGGACACCCGCGCCATGCGCCGATGCTGGCTGCGCTGCAGGACCTGTTCAACGCCCATGCGGTGGATGGACAGGTCGCCTTTGAATATCGAACCCGAGCCTTCCTCGGCACGCTGGACTGAACCGACGCATGTATTCGCTTGCCCGCCCCTTCCTGTTCTCGCTCGACGCCGAGCGCGCCCACGGCCTCGGCCTGTCCGCACTGGACCTGGCCTACCGCACCGGCACCACGCCGCTGCTGGCCGCACGCATCGCGCCGATGCCGAGCACCGTGTTCGGGCTGACCTTCCCCAATCCGGTCGGCCTGGCCGCCGGCCTGGACAAGAACGGCGAGCACATCGATGCACTGTTCGCGCTGGGCTTCGGCTTCGTCGAGATCGGCACCATCACCCCGCGCCCGCAGGACGGCAATCCCAAGCCGCGCCTGTTCCGGCTGCCGGCACACCAGGCCATCATCAACCGCATGGGTTTCAACAATGCCGGTGTCGATGCGCTGGTGCGCAACGTCGAGCGCGCGCGCAACCGCCGCGGCCTGCTGGGCATCAACATCGGCAAGAACAAGGACACCCCCAACGAGCAGGCAGTCGATGACTACATCATCTGCCTGGACAAGGTGTACCCGTTGGCGGACTACATCACCGTCAACATCTCCTCGCCCAACACCGCTGGACTGCGCGAACTGCAGGAAGAAACCGCGCTGCGCCTGCTGGTCAGCCAGCTGCGCGACCGCCAGGAAGACCTGGCCGCGCAGCACGGCCGCCGCGTGCCGATGCTGGTGAAGGTGGCCCCGGACCTGAGCGAGCGCGATATCGATGCCGCCGCGCGCGTCCTGGGTGAGCTGCAGGTGGACGGCGTGATCGCCACCAACACCACCATCGATCGCAGCGGCATCGCCGGCGATCCGCTGGCCAGCGAAGCCGGCGGTCTGTCCGGCGCACCGGTGCTGGACCAGTCGACGCTGGTGCTGCGCCGCCTGCGTGCGCGCCTGCCCGAATCGGTGCCGCTGGTGGGCGTGGGCGGCATCCTCTCCGGCGCTGACGCGGTGGCCAAGATGGCTGCCGGCGCCGCCCTGGTGCAGTGCTACAGCGGCCTGATCTATCGCGGCCCGTCGCTGGTGTCCGATTGCGTGGAAGCGATCCGTCGCCGCCGCGAAGCGCCCAGCCGTGGCGCGGTGGCGCCGCTGTGAGCGCGCCCATGGACAGCCACGACACCTCCGCCGCACCGCTGCGCTGGACCCTCACCTCGAATGCCCCGCTGCAGGCGTTGAACACCTTCCACGTGCGCGCCGAGGCGGCGCAGCTGCTGGAACTGCACGACCCCACCCTGCTGCCGGACGTGCTGGCCCTGCCCAGTGTCGCCACTGGCCCGCTGCTGGTGCTGGGCAGCGGCAGCAACGTGCTCATCGCCGACGACCTGCCGGGCACGGTGCTGGTGTTCGGCAACCGCGACATCAGTTTCCTGGAACACCGTGCCGACCACGCAGTGATCCGCGCCGGTGCGGGCGTGTCCTGGCATGGCCTGGTGATGTGGTCCCTGCAGGAGGGCCTGTCCGGCCTGGAAAACCTCGCGCTGATCCCCGGCACCGCCGGTGCCGCGCCCATCCAGAACATCGGCGCCTATGGCGCGCAGGTGGGCGAGTTCATCCAGACCGTGGAAGCCTGGGACTGCCAGGAGCAGGCCTGGGTGCGGCTGGACAACGAACAATGCGACTTTGCCTACCGCGACAGCGTGTTCAAGCAGCAGCCGGACCGCTACCTGATCACCGCCATCGAACTGAAGCTGCCGCTGCTGCACGACCTGCGCATGGATTACGCCGGCATCCGCGAGGAACTGCAGGCTCAGGGCGTGGAGCTGCCCAGCGCGGTGGACGTGGCCAACGCGGTCATCACCATCCGCCGCCGCAAGCTGCCCGACCCGGACGTGCTCGGCAATGCCGGCAGCTTCTTCAAGAACCCGGTGCTGCCACTGGAACAGGTGGAGGTGCTGCAGCAGCACTTCCCCGAACTGCCGGTGTTTCCGGCCGAGCGCGATGACCAGCGCAAGGTCTCGGCAGCCTGGATGATCGAATCCTGCGGCTGGAAGGGCTTCCGCGACGGCGACGCCGGCGTGGCCCCCAGCCATGCCCTGGTGCTGGTCAACCATGGCAACGCCAGCGGCGCCGAGCTGCTGGCCCTGGCCCGGCGCATTTCCGCATCGGTGCTTGAGAAGTTCGGCGTGCCGATCGAACCGGAGCCGCGCCTGCTCGGCGCCCAGTGGTGAACGCCAGCACCCGGCCGCCGCTCGCCACCCCGGCGCGGGCGGCGCTGCTGATGCTCGCCAGCACGATGGCCTTCGGCCTGATGGCTGTGGCCATCCGCTACGCCACCCGTTACGTGCCGACGCAGGAAGTGGCGTTCTTCCGCAACGCCTTCGGCCTGCTGGCGCTGCTGCCGATGCTGCTGCGCCCGGGCCGCGCACCGCTGAAGACGCAGCAGCTGCCGCGCTACTTCGTGCGCAGCGCGATCGGCCTGGGCTCGATGCTGTGCGCGTTCTGGGCCCTCGGCCACCTGCCACTGGCGCAGGCGGTGTCGCTGTCCTATTCCACGCCGTTGTTCGTCACCATTGCCGCCGTGCTGTGGCTGGGCGAAACCGTGCGCGTGCGCCGCTGGGCTGCCGTCGTGGTGGGCTTCATCGGCGTGCTGGTGATCGTCCGGCCGGGCACTGCGGGATTCTCTGCGGGCAGCCTGATCGCGGTGGCCGCGGCGCTGCTCAGTTCGCTGGTGGCCATCCAGATCAAGCAGCTGACCCGCGTGGACAGCGCCGACACGGTGGTGCTGTACACCTACGTGTTCTGGGTACCGTTGTCGCTGGTGCCGGCGATGTTCGTCTGGGTCTGGCCCAGCGGGCTGGCCTGGGTGTGGCTGGTGTCGACCGGCGTGATGGGCACGGTCGGCCAGCTGCTGTGGACGCGCGCGTTGCGCCTGGGCGAAGTATCGGCCCTGACCCCGATCAGCTTCCTGCAGCTGCCGCTGGTGACGTTGTGCGGGTGGCTGCTGTTCGATGAGAGCGTGGATCGTTGGACGCTGATCGGTGCGGGCATCATCCTGGCGGCGAATGCGTACATCGCGCACCGTGAGGCGGTGTTGGCACGACGGGCCGCGAGCGTAGCAGCGACGGCGGCGGCCAAGCCGGCTGAGTAGGGGGTTGCTGGGCAGGGCTGCGCCCCCGACAGTTCCCTGGTGACGGTTGGTGGGTGCCGACCGTTGGTCGGCACATCTGTCAGATATCGAATGAAT
>NZ_JACVTT010000030.1:0-48770 GCF_016624665.1 Stenotrophomonas sp. S39
CCCCCCCCCCCCCCCCCCCCCCCCCCCCCCCCCCCCCCGCCAACCCACGGAATGCCAGCCTTTGACGTTGACGTTGCATTGAGCAGGCGCAGGGCGCAGCCCTGCAAACAAGGCCCCCATCCACGCATGGCGTGGATCTACCCCATCGCCTGCCACCACTGCGCCAGCAGCTCCGGCCTGCGCAACCGCTCGCGCCACCAGCGCAATGCCGCACCATCCTCACCCGTGCGCCACGCCAGCCAGAATGTCTCCTCCGGCTTGGGCTCCTCCACCTCGCGGATCACCAGCTGCCCGCGCGCCACCGCCGCGCGCGCACACGGCCCGGGCAGGAAACCGAAGCCCACGCCCTGGCACTGCAGCTTCAACTTGCTGGCCATGTCCGGCACCGTCAGCATTTCCTGCCCCATCAACAAGCCCACCGTCCGCGGCAGCAACCGCCGCGCGGAATCGGACACCGCGATCGCGCAATGCTCGGCCAGCTGCTCGCGGCCCAGCACGCCCGGCACCTGCGCCAACGCATGATCCGGCGCCACCGCAAACACGAAATCGACGCTGCCCAGCGGTTCCACGACATAGCCACCACCACTGGGGCCTTCGCCCGCGGCACCCACCAGCAGGTCGGCACGGCGATCCAGCAGCGCTTCCCAGGTACCTGACAGCGCTTCACCGAACAGCCGCAGGCGCGTCGGCGCTTCAATCCCACGAAACGCAGCGATGTCCGGGCCCAGCAGCCAGGTCGGGAACATCGAATCCACCGCCAGGGTCAGCTCGGCCTCCCAGCCAGAGGCCACCCGGCGCACCCGCAGCTCCAGTTCGCGGGCGGCACGCAGCAGGTGGCGGCCCTCCTCCAGCAGGGCGCGACCGGCCTCGGTCGGCTCCGCACGGGGGCCGACCCGGTCGAACAGCTGCACGCCCAGGTCCTCCTCCAGCTTGGCCACGGTGTAGGAGATGGTCGAGGGCACCTTGTGCAGGGCCTTGCCAGCGCCGGCAAACGAGCCGCGGCGGTCGATGGCGTCCAGGATCTGCAGCGCGTCGAGGCTGAGCTTGAGCATTCGAAATTTTCGATGATGGCTGTCAAAACTATCCGTTTTTCAAACCCGGGGTGCAAGCGGATACTTCTCTCCAACGGGGAAACACAGCGGCCACCGGCCCACCCCGCCCCATCGAAACCATCGAACAAGGAGAAATCATCATGCTGCAGATCCGCAAGAGCGCTACCCGTGGCCTGGCCGAGCATGGCTGGCTGTCTTCCCGCCACACCTTCTCCTTCGCCGGCTACTACGACCCGCGCTACGTCAGCTTCGGCCCGCTGCGCGTCATCAACGAAGACAAGGTGATTGGCGGCCAGGGTTTTGGCACCCACAGCCACAGCAACATGGAAATCATTTCCTACGTGCTGGGCGGTGCGCTGGAGCACAAGGACTCGATGGGCACTGGCTCGGTGCTGCGCTACGGCGACGTGCAGGTGATGAGTGCCGGCAGCGGTGTCAGCCACAGCGAGTTCAACCACTCGGCCACTGATCCGGTGCACTTCCTGCAGATCTGGGTCTTCCCGGACAGCGAGAACATCGAGCCGTCGTACCGCGAGACCCACTTCGCGCCGGAGACCAAGCGCGGCCAGCTGCGCCTGATCGCCTCGCCCGATGGCGCCGACGGTTCGCTGCGCATCCAGCAGGACGCCCGCATCTACGCCACCATCCTCGATGGCAGCCAGAAGCTGCACCACGCACTGGGCAACGGCCGTGGTGCCTATGTGCAGGTCGCCCGTGGCCAGCTGCAGGTCAATGGCATCACCCTCGATGCCGGTGATGCACTGCAGATCAGCGACGAGGCCCAGCTGACCCTGGAGAACGGCAACGACGCTGAAGTGCTGGTGTTCGACCTGCCGCTGTAAGCACCCGGCAGTACCGTGCAGCGAGGCCCGCGATACCCATCGGTATCGCGGGCCTTTGCGTGTGCGACGGGCGACGTTGCATTCGTATTCGCATTGGAATGACACAAATGGCACTTGCCCGACCGATCTGGAAACGTTTTCATGACCGGGATCCTCCGGAGCCTTTCCTGCGCATGACGCCTTCTTCCCCGCGTGCCCAGCAGCACGCCACCCGCGCCGCCTTCTTCATTCCCGGCTTTGCCACCGCCGCCTGGGCACCGATGGTGCCCTATGCCAAGGCCAAGGCCGGCCTGTCCGATGCCAGCCTGGGCGCAGTGCTGCTCTGCCTGGGCCTGGGTTCGCTGCTGGCGATGCCCTTGGCCGGTGCGTTGAGTGGACGCCTGGGGTGCCGTCGCCTGATGGTCATCACCACGGCGTTGATCCTGCTGGCCCTGCCACTGCTGGCGCTGGCACCATCGCCGCTGGCACTGGGTGCGGCCCTGTTCCTGTTCGGTGCCGGTGTCGGCGCGATGGACTGCACGATGAACATGCAGGCCGTCGCGGTCGAACGCGATGCCGGCCGCGCGATGATGTCCGGCTTCCACGCGTTCTACAGCATCGGCGGCTTCGTCGGTGCCGGCTGCATGACCGGCCTGCTGTTGCTGGGCACGCCGCTGTGGACGGCGGCCCTGCTGTCGGTGGCAGCCATGCTCGTGGTGGCATTGCTGTCGGCACCGCACTGGCGCCCGCAGCGCATCGCCCATGACGGCCCGATGCTGGCCGTCCCGCATGGCGTGGTGCTGTTCATCAGCGTGCTGGCCTTCATCGTGTTCCTGGCCGAAGGCTCGATGCTGGACTGGAGCGCGGTGTTCCTGGCCGAAGTGCGGCAGGTGCCGCGCGACCAGGCCGGCGCGGGCTTCGCGGTGTTCACCCTGGCGATGACCGCGATGCGCCTGTTCGGCGACGGCATCGTCGAGCGCCTGGGCCGTACGCGCACGATCGTGCTGGGGGGCATCACCGCAGCCACGGGCTTCGCCCTGGCCACGCTGGTACCTTCCTTCGCGGTGGCGCTGGCGGGCTACGTGATGGTCGGCCTGGGCTGCGCCAACATCGTACCGGCGCTGTTCTCGATGGCCGGCCAGCAGCGTGCGATGCCGGAAAGCATTGCGATCACGGCCGTGACCACGCTGGGCTATGCGGGCATCCTCGCCGGCCCGGCAGCGATCGGCGGGCTGGCCCACCTCACCACCCTGGGCTTCGCGTTCCTGTGCGTGGCAGCGCTGCTGCTGGGCGTGGCCGCCTCCGCCCGGGCGCTGGCACGCCGCCTGCCGTAAGGAAAGACGTCAGCTGCGGCTGGGCGCAGCGGCAGCGGTATCGCGCACCAGCCACTCGGCCTGCGCTGGCAGTTGCGGCGCCGGGCAGGTTGCGCGGGGGTGGTGCTCGTCCTGGGCCATCCAGTCATCGACCACGCCGGCCAGCAGGTCCAGCCGCAGCGGCAGGGTGATGTGGTCTTCGCCGCGCATCTCGATGTAGTGCGCGCGCGGATTGGCCAGGGCGAGCTCGCGGCCCTGGCTGACCGGGATGTGCTGGTCGCCCTGCCCGTGCAGCAGCAGCACGCAGGCGCGGGTATCGGCCAGCGCGCGGGCGACGTCCACCTGGTCCAGGTCGACGTCGATGCGGCGGCTGGCCGCGGCGATCACCTGGTTGATGTCCTGGCCGCCATAACGCCAGCGCGCATAGGACGCCACTGCCTGCGCCTTCAACCCCTCCGGCTGCAGGGCCATCAGGTGCGGGATCATCGTGCGGATCGCCACGCCGGCATTGGCGAACGATTCCATCGCCACCACGCCGGCCACCTGGTCGCCCAGCTTGTCGGCGGTGAACACCGCCGTCGCGGCGCCGTAGGACACGCCGAACAGGTACAACGGCCCGGCGACCTCGCCACGCGCACGCAGCTCGCCGATGACATCGACCACATCATCCGATTCGTAGGTGCCGTAGCCGGACGGGCCGCGCCCGGACTGCCCGTGGTTGCGCAGGTCCAGGGTGACCACGCGGTAGCCCGACTCGGCCAGCTGCAGCGACCACGGCAGCATCGAATCACCGTTCATCATCCAGCCGTGCAGCAGCACCACGGTGCCGCGCGGCGCCTGCGCACGGAACGGCTGCGGCACCGACAGGCTCAGCCCGGTATCCAACGGCTGGCCGTTCTCATGGCGCTGCGGCAGGTAGTGGTAGCGGGCGCCGTAATCGCCGGGGTCGAAGACGCGCCAGAAGATCGGCACGTTGTCGCGCCCGGGCAGGAAGCCATGGCGGTTGGGCAGCTCGGCGATGGCCGCGGCGATGCGCGGCTGGTCCAGCAGGGTGGACACGCCACCGGGCGCGACCAGCTGGTCGCTGAGCGAGGTGGACGAGGCGGTGATCGAGGATGAGCATGCAGCCAGCCACAGGCCGGCGCACGCCAGCAACAGCAGCAGCGGGCGCTTCATGGGCAATCAGGGAAAAGGTGCGACAGCGTGGCAGGTTAGCGGGCGCGGCCGGGCGCATCTATCGCAGCTCGATGACGTATTGATGACACGCCGGGATCGATTCAGCTTCGTGCGATGTCGCATATGGACAAAGCATTGATCCGGATCAATGAACGCGCCCGCGCGTTTGCCGACAGTGCGCCCATGCGTACCTCGTTCAAGCTCCTCCTTGTCCTGGCCGCCGCGACCGGTGCGGCCTTGGGCATTGCCCGCAGCACGCCGTACTGGTTCGCGCCGCGCCAGCACGCCGTGGTCGACATCCACGATCCCGCGCTGATCGCCCGCGGCCAATACCTGTCGCGCGCGGCCGACTGCGCCGCCTGCCACACGGCCCCCGGCGGCAAAGCCTTTGCCGGCGGGCTGGGCATGCAGACGCCGATGGGCACGATCTATTCCACCAACATCACCCCGGACCCGGATACCGGCATCGGCCGCTACGACTACGCCGATTTCGAGCGCGCGGTCCGCCGCGGCATCCGCCACGATGGCCAGCCGCTGTACCCGGCCATGCCCTACGCCTCCTACGTGATCGCCAGCGATGACGAGGTCCAGGCGCTGTACGCCTACTTCATGGGCGCGGTGCAGCCGGTGCGCCAGCACAACGCCGACAGCACGATCCCCTGGCCGGCCAACATGCGCTGGCCGCTGGCATGGTGGCAACTGCTGTTTGCCCGCCCCCGCAGCTTCGTTGCCGATCCTGCGCTGGATGCCGGCCAGCAGCGCGGCGCCGAACTGGTGGAGGGCCTGGCCCACTGTGGCGCCTGCCATACCCCTCGCGGGCTGGCCTTCCAGGAAACCGCCATGGCTGATGACGAGAGCCGCCGCTTCCTCTCCGGTTCGGTACTGGAAGGCTGGTATGCGAAGAACCTGCGCAACGAAGCCACCGGCCTGGCCAGCTGGAGCCAGGACGAGATCGTCGAGTTCCTGCGTACCGGCCGCACCGATCGCTCCGCCGCGTTCGGCGGCATGGCCGACGTGGTGGAACACAGCACCCAGTACCTGACCGACGCCGATCTGCTGGCCATGGCCCGTTACCTGAAGCAGTTGCCGCCGCGCGCCGGCCGCAGCACGCAGTGGACTGCCGGCCCCGACACGACCACCACCGCGCTGCGCGACGGCGACTACCGCGTGGAGGGTTCGCTGGCCTATGCCGAGCACTGCCAGGCCTGCCACCGCGCCGATGGCCGTGGCATGCCGCGCATCTACCCTGCCCTGGCCGGCAACTCCATCGTCTTCGCCGATGATCCGAGTTCGCTGGTGCAGGTCACCCTGGCCGGTGGCCGCACCCCGCACACGCCGCACGACCGGATGGCCTTCTCGATGCCCGGCTTCGAGCATCTGCCCAACGCCCAGCTCGCGCAGATCCTGACCTTCATCCGCAGCAGCTGGGGCAACCAGGCCAGCGCGGTGAGCGAAGCCGACATCGCGCGCATGCGCAGGGTGGTGCGCGACAAACCCGTGCATGTGGTTCCGCAGGAGGTGGCACCATGAGGCGCGCACGCAAGCGCAGAAGCGCGGCCATCGTCATTGCCATCGGCGTACTGGTGGTGGCCGCAGCCGCCGCACTGCTGTACGCGTACCGCCATCCGTCGCTGGATGCCACCCCCGCCACGCTGGACATCCTCGACGCACAGGGCGCGCGGGTCGGCGCGTACCACATGCCCAGCGCCGAAGAGATCGCCAGCCTCGGCAATGGCGATGCGGTGATGTACGGCCGGCGCCTGCTCAACGAGACCGCACGCCTGCTGCCGGACAACGTGGGCAATGACCTGAACTGCAACTCCTGCCACATGGCCGAGGGCAAGCGGCCTTTCGGCAACCACTACCTCAACACCGGCGGCGGCAGCTACCCGCGCTACATGACCCGCCCCGGCAAGGAGATCGGCCTGGTCGAACGCATCAACGGCTGCCTGCAGCGTTCGATGAACGGCAAGCCGCTGGCCGGCGACGCACCACCGATGCGCGCGATGCTGGAATACATGGCCTGGCTGAGCCGCCCCGTACCCGACGGCGCGCGCGTGGCGGCGCCAAGCGAAGGGCCGATCGATTCCTCGCTGGTGCCCGACCGCGTGCGCGGCCAGGCCCTGTATGCAGCGCAGTGCGCCGCCTGCCACGGCGACAACGGCGAGGGGCGCCGCGATGGCAGCGGCGATATCGCCTTCCCGCCGCTGTGGGGCGAGCGCAGCTTCAACATCGGTGCGGGCATGGCACGGCTGTACAAGGCGGCCAGCTTCGTCAAGCACAACATGCCACCGGCGGCGGGCCGCGAACCACCGCTGGGCCAGCAGGTGATGCCCGACCAGGACGCGGTGGACATCGCCGACTACTTCATCCACCAGCCGCGGCCGGATTTCGCCGGCAAGGGCAAGGACTGGCCGCGCGACCCCAAGCCCAAGGATGCGCGCTACTGACCCGTCAGCGCTTGACCAGCTCGACGCGTCGATTGCGTGCCCTGCCCTCTTCGCTGCCATTGTCGGCCACCGGTTTGTCCGCACCGAAACCGGCTGCCTGCAGGCGCTCGGCCGCAATGCCCTTGCCGGCCAGCGCCGCCACCACCGATGCCGCCCGGGCTTCGGACAGGCTGCGGTTGTGGGCCGCCGCACCGCTGTTGTCGGTGTGGCCTTCAATGGACAGTTTCAGCGAGGGATCGGCACGCAGCAGCTCCAGCACCTGCGCCAGCTGCGGTTCGGACGTGGGCAGGATGTCCGCCTTGTCGGTGGCGAAGTTGACCTGGATGGCGACCCGGCCAGCGCTGTCCAGCTGCTTCTTCAGGGCGTCGGCCGGCAGCAGCGCAGCGGTCTGGGTGAAGCCCTTGCGTTCGACCATCACCCAGCCGGCGCTGAGATATTCCAGCCGCGCATGAACCCAGAGCTGGCGACCCTCGGCCAGGTCAACCTGGTAGACCACGGTGTCGTAGTCCTGCCAGCTGAAGCCGGCGGCATGGCTGTAGGCGGCCTTGACCGCCTGCGGCACACCGTCGGCCGCCTCGCGCGGGATGCGGCCTTCGAACACCTTGCGGCCACCGGCCTGCGCCATCATCGCCTCAAGGTTGCGCCGCACCTCGTGCATCGAATACGCGTGCTCGCCCTTGTCGAAATCCTGCGCCCAGGTGCGTCCTTCCACCTGTTCGAAGCGCTCGCCGTTCCAGAACGGGAAGGCATCGAAGTCGCGCTTCTGCGGCGCATTGCGGTCGCTGTAGCCGGCCGGCAGGGCCAGGTGCGGGAAGCTGCCGGACCACTGCGCGGTAGCCTTGAACGGCACCGCATCCAGCACCACCAGCCCGGCCCCATTGCTGTCCACGGCCAGCTGCACCCAGACCGTGCGATCGGCCTGGCGCACCACGTACACCGTGGTCGCCGCGTCCTGGTCCATGTTCACCGCATCGATGAAGCCACCGCCGATTTCGTCTTCCAGCTGCGGGCCGTAGTAGATGTCACGCAGCAGCTTGCCTTCGAACACCTTGTGCCCACCGGCCGCCGCCAGCACGCCGTCGAAGTTGCGCTGCACTTCCAGCGCAGAGAAGGTCTTGTCTGCGGCAGCACTGGTGTCTGCCACGATGCGCGCCGACCAGCTGGGCCTTCCTCCCAGTGCACGCCATCGCCGATGCGGAACGGGAAGCGCGCCCAGGCGCGCGTGCTGGCGGCGTTCTGCGGCGCATAGCCCTGCGGCAGGCTGAAGAACGGCAGTTCCCCCAGGGCCACGCTGCTGCTCGACAACGCGGTGGTGTCGAAGGCCAGCACCGGCACGGGCTTGCCATCGCGGTCAGTGAGGCCCGGCACGGCGTCCGCAGCCGGTGCAGCGCTGGCGGCGGCAGGAGGGGCCGCGGGTGTGTCTGCAGGCGCCGTTGCCGCATCCGGCGCCGGTACGGGTGTCCGTTCGCAGCCTGCCAGTACCAGCAGCACCGCGGCCCCAAGCCAGATCTTCGTCCATGCCTGCATCGCCACACCTCACGTCCATTGAGAAGGGCCCGAGCATAGCCCATGGCCGTGACGGGCCACACATTGCCATCGTTCCTGCGTTCGCGCGTCACCGTGATGTCATTGGCGCTGCTGAAACTCCCGGGCTTTCCCCCACTCAAGGTCCGGTTTCGATGCGAACGATTGCGCGTTTTCCCCGAGTCTCGCTGCTTGCCCTGCTGATCGCCCCCGCGCTGGACGCCCTGGCCGAAGCACCGCAGGGCGAAGCCGCCGAAACGCACAGCACCGATGCACGGACCCTGGACCAGGTGCAGGTGATCGGCCAGGCCACCAGCTACGCCAAGACCTCGGTGCGCGCCGAAACGCTGAACCGGCAGACCGTGCTCAGCAGCGTCAACGGCGCGCTCAATGAAGTGCCGGGCGTGGTGGTCAGCGAAGCCGACGCCACCGGTTCATCGGTGTGGGGCACGCAGATCAGCATGCGTGGCTTCGTCACCAACCGCGACACGCAGCAGATCGGCACGACCATCGATGGCCTGCCCAACGGTGGCTCGGGCTACGGTGGCGGCTCGATGGCCAACCGCTACATCGACACGCTCGACCTGGAGACGGTGGAAGTGAGCCAGGGCACGGCCGATATCTCCTCGCGTTCGAACGAGGCGCTCGGCGGCACCCTCAACTTCCTCACCGGCGATCCGCTGCAGGACAGCCGCCTGCGTTTCGTCGTCGGCGCCGGTGACAACGATGCGCGCAAGTACTACGTGCGCTACGACACCGGGCTGCTGGGCGGCCACACCCGCGCCTGGGTCAGTGCGTCCTCGGCCCGGGTGAGCGACTGGATCGACGGCAGCGGCAAGACCAGCAACGACCATATCGCCGGCAAGTTCATCACCGAACTGGACCGCTGGACGCTGACCGGCTACCTGTCCTACAACGATGCCGACGAGCCGGAATACACCAGCGTCTCGCCGCAGGGTTTCGCCACCAACCCCGACCGCGACAACCTGGTCGGCACCCTCACCGGCATCCCCTACCTGGACCAGAACTACCGTTCGGGTTCGCGTGCGCTGCGCGAAAACACCTTCGGCTACCTGCGCGCGGCCTTCGACGGCGGCAACGGCTTCAAGGCCTCGATGGCCGCCTATGGCCACCGCATGCAGGGCCGCGGCGACTGGCTGCCGCCTTACCTGGCCGATGTCACCAATGATGGCGCCGGTCGCCCGCAGTCCGAATACCTGGGCGGCAGCACCGTGTACGGCGGCAGCAACCTGGGCCAGATCTACTTCGTGAACCCCGATGGCAGCAGCGCCCAGCCGATTGCCGGCTGCACCCCGCGCGTGGGCTTCAGCGCCGAGTACGACCCCAACTGCTACGCCGGCAACGTGCTGGGTGCGCAGTCCTATCGCCACACCCACTACGACAACGACCGCATGGGCGTGACCGCCGATGTCGAATGGCGGCAGACCTTCGGTGGCGTCGACAACACGATCCGCGGCGGCCTGTGGGTGGAGAAGCTGGACCGCTCCGCGCGCCGCGACTGGCACCGCCTGCTCAACGTCGGCCAGGACATCGGCTTCGACCACCAGCCGTACTGGGTGCAGTTCGAGGACAAGTACAAGGTGGACGAGCAGATGTACTACGTCGAGGACGTGGCCCGCTTCGGCCCCTTCAGCGCGCGCGTGGGCGTCAAGCAGTTCTTCGTCGACCAGTCGCGCAACCGCGTGATCGGCGCCAGCGAACACGTCACGTCTGATTCCAGGTCCGATCCGCTGCTGTCCACCGGCTTCACCTGGGCGCCGGGCGTGGAAGGCATGGAGCTGTTCGCCGGCTTCTCGCAGAACTTCGCCGCGATTCCTTCCGGCGTGCTTGGCGAGACCGATCCGCAGCGCTTCCGCAACGTCGAACCGGAAACGGCCGACAACATTGAAGTAGGCATGCGCATCAGCCGCTGGCCGCTGACCGCCTCGGTCACCCTGTACAACATCAAGTTCGACAACCGCATCGTCTACCTGCCGGCCGGTTTCGTCAGTGGCATCGACTACCTGGGCGAGACCGACGGCGTCTACGAGAACTTCGGCGGCGTGGAAAGCAACGGCCTGGAAGCCGCCTTCGGCTACGGCTGGGACAACGGATGGCGGGTCAACGCGGCTTACACCTACAACCGCTCCAAGTACCTGGGCAGCGGCGATGCCGCGCGTGACACCCAGCTGGGCATCGTCGATGGCGCCAAGGTGATCGGCCAGCCCGAGCAGATCCTGGTGCTGTCGGCCGACTGGCAGGGCGAGAACTGGAACTTCGGCCTGTCCGGCCGCTACCTCGGCACCCGCTACCTGGACGCGGCCAACGTCAACAAGCTGCCCTCGGCCACCATCTTCAACGCCAACATCGGCTTCGACCTGCAGGGCCTGTCGCCGCGCCTGAAGGGCATGGGCGCCAACCTGGTGGTGAGCAACCTGACCGACAAGCGCTATCTTGCAGGGGTGGACGGTGCCAACGCGGCCTTCATCGGCGCGCCGCGCACCGTCGGCATCTCCTTCCGCGTGGATCTGTGAGGCATTCGTGACTGATATCGGCCGACGCCGGTTGTTGCAGGCCGGCGTCGCCGCCGGCCTGGCACCGCTGCTGCCCAGCATCGCCCGGGCGGCGGCCATCGCCCCGGCCGCGCAGACGCGCAGCCTGCAGGACCTGCAGCACATCGTGGTGTTCATGCAGGAAAACCGCTCGTTCGACCACTACTTCGGCACCCTGCCGGGCGTACGTGGTTTTGGCGACCGCTTTGTTGCCCCTGCCGCGCCCCTGGCCGGCGGGGACAGCGCGCGGAGCCTGTGGCTGCAGCCCGATGCCAGCGGCCAGCGCGCGATCGCGCCGTTCCCGCTGGATACGGCCGCGCACTTCGGCTACATGCGCGTGGAAGGCACCCCGCACACCTGGCCCGACGCGCAGCGCGCGTGGGACCATGGCCGCATGGGGCACTGGCCGATGGCCAAGCAGAACCACGCAATGGGCTATTTCCAGCGTGCCGACCTGCCCTTCCAGTTCGCCCTGGCCGAAGCATTCACGATCTGCGACGCGTACCACTGCGCCATGCAGGCCGGCACCAACCCGAACCGGGTATTCCTGTGGACCGGCCACAACGATGCCTTCGCCCGCGCCGGCGGGCCGGTGATCGCCAACTCGCATGACAATTTCCCCGAGCACGGCGGACATCCGGATTCGTACCGCTGGGCCAGCTATGTCGAGCGTCTGCAGCAGGCCGGCGTGTCCTGGCAGATCTACCAGGACATGGCCGACAACTTCACCGACAACCCGCTGGCCGGCTTCGAGACCTTCCGCCAGGCCTACCGTGCCGCACCGGGGCACGATGCCGCGCTGCGCCAGCGCGGGGTCAGCACGCGGGGCCTGGCCCAGCTGCGCCAGGACGCCATCGAGGGGCGCCTGCCGCAGGTCAGCTTCATCATTGCCGATGCCGCTGGCAGCGAGCACCCCGGCCCGTCCAGCCCTGCGCAGGGCGCGGCCTACACCGCACGCGTGCTGGATGCGCTGACGGCCGATCCGGAGGTCTGGAGCCGCACCGCCCTGCTGCTGATGTTCGACGAGAACGACGGCTTCTTCGACCACGTGCCGCCACCGGCACCTCCATCGGCACAGCCCGGTGGCGGCTGGGCAGGCGCTTCATCGGTGAGCACCGAGGGCGAGTACCACCAGCACCCGGCACCGGGCGACGGGAAGTACGACGAGGCCGGACTGCGGGGCCGCCCGTATGGATTGGGCCCGCGCGTGCCGCTGTACGTGATCTCGCCGTGGAGTCGTGGTGGCTGGGTCGATTCGCAGGTGTACGACCACACCTCGGTGCTGCGCCTCATCGAACGCCGCTTCGGCGTGGCCGCGCCGGACATTTCGCCGTGGCGCCGCGCCGTGTGTGGCGACCTGGTCAACGCCTTCGACTTCGCCCAGCGCGATACCCGCCCGTTCGTGCGCAGGCTGCCCGACGTGAGCGCCACCGCCGCGCGCGCAGCAGCCCTGCCGGGCCGCACCGTGCCGGCACTGCCCGAGGGCCTGCAGGCGGCGCGCCAGGAAGCGGGCACGCGCCCTTCGCGCGCGTTGCCGTATCGGCCACACGCGCAGGTGCAGGCGATTGCCGCGGACGGCGTGGCCCTGCACCTGGCCTGCGAAGGCGCCGCCAGCGTGCTGCACGTCTACGACCGCCTGCAGCTGGCCGCCCTGCCACGCCGCTATACGGTGCTGCCCGGCGCGCCGCTGCAGGACCGCTGGGCGCTGGATGCGCAGGGTCGCTATGACCTGTGGCTGCTCGGCCCCAATGGCTTCCATCGCCACTTCCGTGGCGTGGCCGGTGCACCGGTGCTGCAGGCGCAGGTTGACCCGGTCGAGGGCCAGCTGCGGTTGCAGCTGCGCAATGCAGGCAGCGCCGCGCAATCGATCCGCGTGCGCGCCGGTGCCTACGCCGGGCACATGCCGGAGCAGACGCTGATGCTGGCCGCGGGTGCGCAGACCACGCTGGCCTGGGACGCTGCGCCCACCAGCGGGTGGTATGACCTGCACGTGGTGGCCGGTGACAGCGAACTGCGCCTGGCCGGCCGCGCCGAAGACGGCCGCCCCGGCACCAGCGACCCGGCGATGGGTGGCCAGCCACTGCGCTTCGAGCACGGCTGAAGGTTTCTGTAGAGCCGAGCCATGCTCGGCTGCGCGGTCCTGTAGAGCCGAGCCATGCTCGGCTGCGCGGTCCTGTAGAGCCGAGCCTATGCTCGGCTCAGTCGAGCATGGCTCGACGCTACAGAATGCAGCCGAGCGTGGGCTCGGCTCTACAAAGCCAGTCGAGCTTGGCTCGACATCAGCCGTTCCAGCCCAGCCCGCGCGGCTCATTGCTGAACCCTGCCGCGCGCAGGGCGTCCACGGCAGGCCCGCGGTGGACCGGCTCCTCATTGATCCGCTGCAGCGTGAAGGACAGGCGCCGGCCGCGCCGCAGCCCGACTACCAGCGCCTGTGCCGCCGCCGTCCAGCGCGCCGCAACGTCGTCGGCCGTGTCATCGATCCAACTGGACAGCTGGCGGCCACCCTGCGGCAGATACAGCTGCAGCCGGCCTCCACCGATCACCACCAGCGCACCGGCGCGGCGCACCGGCCTCGCCCCGGCCGTCGTCTGAGGCCAGGGCAACAGGCTGCCGAACGGATTGGCCGGATCCAGCGCGGACAGCGCAACCCATCCGCCTGGGCCACCCGCGCGCTCGGCGCTGGCCCGCAGGCGGTCGATATCCTCGCGCTGCGCGAACTGGGCACCGCCCATGCCCTCCACGAAGCGCCCGCGCAGCAGCTGGCCGGTGTCTTCCATGCTGCGCAGCACCGGACGCAGTGCCGGGAAACCGCCGGCCACGGCTTCGCTCATCGCCGCGCTGCGGGTAACCACCGTATAGCGGTCCAGCAGCGCCTCGGTCTGCGCCAGCGCGCGCAAGGTGTCACTGGCCCGCTCCTGTGGCAGCAGCGACCAGCGTCCGGCCAGCGTCGGCCCCGCGCTGCTGGCCAGCTCCAGTCCTGCACTGCCCGCCGCCAGCGGCGCGAAGGCAAAGCCGCGGCGGCGGCGGGACACGGGCATCGGGCGCGCCCGTAGCGGACGCGCGCCGTCGAGCGCACGCAGCGGGGCCCACAGGTCACTGCTGATCTGCCCGCGCCAGGCCAGCTGCCACAGCGCCGTCTGGAAATCCTCGCCGGCGTTGCCTGCACCCGCGAATTGAGCCTGTACCTGCATCGCCAGTTGGCGCGCGAAGAACGCACCGCCTGCGGCCAGCACCTGCAGGACCGCCAGCTGCATCGGCGACGCGTTGGCAGCCACGTCCATGAGCGGCAGGGTTTCGGCCGCACGCTCCCGCAGGTGCAGCGACACCCATCCGTCATCGTCGCCCAGCCGGCCGTGGCCGGCCCAGAGCACCGTACCGGTGGCCAGCAGTTCATCCAGCAGCGCAGGCGTGTAACCGGGCACCCGCGCAGGCAGCACCTGCTGTTCCCACAGCGAGGCTGGCAGTGGCAACCCCGCCAGTTGTTCGATCACCTGCAGCACGCGCTCGCTGCCACGATCAGGCGCGGCCTCGTGCAATACGCCCTGCCCTTCCAGCAGCACGCCGACATAGGCGTCCACCGGTACCGGGCGCGTTGCCTCGCGGGCGGCCTGCAACGAGCGCAGCCGCAGCCGCTGCAGCACATCGACCGCCACCCATTCGTGGTCCGCGCGCGCGGCAGGCGGTGTGGTGTTGCCGGGAAGCTGGCGGCGATCAAGGCCGAAGCGACCACGAATGATCCGGCCCTGCTCCTGCAACAACTGCAGCGCGTCATCCACCACCGCCACACCCACTCCGAAGCGGGCAGCCACGCTGCCGCTGCTGAAGGGCCCATGGTGGCGCGCATGGCGGCCGAGCAGGTCACCGAGTGGATCAAGCACCGGTGCCAGGAATACCTCGGCAATGCCTGCCGGCGGATCGATGCCGAGGGCATCCCGCAGCCGCGCAGCGTCTTCCACCGCTGCCCACTGTTCAACACCGGCAACGGTCACGCGGATGGCGCGGCCAGCGGTGTGCAGCGCCTGCAGCCAGGCCGCCACCTGCGTGGGTTCGGTGATGCGCTGCGCGATGTCGCTGGCCGGCAACGGGCCAAGCTCACGCAGCAGGTCGGCCACGCCTTCGCTGCCCCGCGCGTGGCGGGGCGGATCCAACCGCTGCAGCTCACGCGCCACGGTAGCCACCACGTCATCGTCCAGCAGCTCACCGAGGTCGACCTGGCCAAGCAGCTCGGCGAGCAGGCCACTGTCGAGCGACAACACCGAGGCACGCCGTTCGGCCAGGGGCACGTCGGCTTCGTACATGAACTCGGCGACATAGCCGAACAACAGGTTTGCCGCGAAGGGCGACGGCACGGCGGTCTCCACGTCCACCACCTGCACCTGGCCGGCCTGCACGCGCAGCATCAGCGCATCCAGCGCGTCCAGGTCGTAGACGTCCTGCAGGCATTCGCGCGCGGTCTCGACCAGGATGGGGAAATCCTCGTGGCCGCGCGCGATCTCCAGCAACTGCCCCGCACGCAGGCGCTGCTGCCACAGCGGCGAGCGCTTGCCCGGCGTGCGCCGTGGCAGCAGCAGGGCGCGCGAGGCGCACTCACGGAAACGGGCGGCAAACAATGCGGACCCGGTGACTGACAGCGTGATGGTGTGGCGCAGGCTGGCCGCGTCGAACAGGAACACCTCCGCGCCCGGCGCAGCGCCGCTGCGGTCAGGCATGCGCACGATGATGCCGTCGTCACTGGCCACCACCGCCGGATCGATGCCGGCCTGCTCGCGCAGGCGCGCGGCCACCGCCAGGGCCCAGGGGTCGTGCACGCGGCGTCCGTAGGGCGAATGCAGCATCACCCGCCAATCGCCCAGTTCGTCGCGGCAGCGCTCGACCACCAGGCGCAGGTCAGTCGGCAGCACGCCGGTCGCCTGCTGCTGCTCGGCAACAAGCGCCAGCATGTTGCCGATCGCGCTGTCGTCCAGGCCACGCTCGCGCAGGCGCGCGAGCAGCGCCGGTGACGGCTCGCCAGCGCCGCCCGGATCGGCCTCCAGTTCGGCAAGGAACGCGCCGGTGGCCTGCCCCAGCTCGGCCGGGCGACCGATGCCCTCGCCACGCCAGAACGGCAGCCGCGCCGAGCGCCCGGGTGCGGGCGTCACCACGACCTGGTCAAGGGTGATCTGGTCGATGCGCCAGGACGTCGCGCCGAGGGTGATCACATCGTTCACCCGCGACTCGTGCACCATCTCCTCGTCCAGCTCGCCCACCCGACGCGAACCGGCCTGCTCCTCGCCCTCAGGCAGCACCACCGCGTACATGCCGCGGTCCGGGATGGTGCCGCCACTGGTGACCGCCAACTGCCGGGTACCCGGGCGCGCGGTCAGCGTGGCCGTTTTCCGGTCCCACACCAGACGGGGGCGGAAACCAGCAAATTCGTCGGACGGATAGCGCCCGGCCAGCATGTCCAGCACCGCGTCAAAGGCACTGCGCGGCAGCGTGCGGTAAGGCGCGGCGCGGCAGACCCGTGCAAACCAGGCCTCCACATCGAGTGGCTCCATCGCTACCGCAGCAACGGTCTGCTGGGCCAGCACATCCAGCGGGTTGCGCGGTGGATCGATGGCTTCGATGCGCCCATCCAGCATGCTGTCCACCACCACCGCGGCATCGACCAGGTCGCGCCGTGTCCGCGGGTAGAGCAGGCCGCGCGACATGCCGCCGACCTGGTGTCCCGCACGCCCCACCCGCTGCAGTGCACTGGACACCGACGGCGGCGCCGCCACCTGGATGACCAGATCCACCAGGCCCATGTCGATGCCCAGCTCGAGGCTGGAGGTCGCAACGACGCAGCGCAGCTCGCCCGACTTCAGCGCCTGTTCGATCGCGGCGCGCTGCTCCTTGGACACCGAGCCATGGTGCGAGCGCGCGATCACTGACTCGGGTGCAGTGACACGGTTCACCGTGCTGCCGGTGAATGAACCGTAGGCGGTTGCGGCCGCATCGTCGGTGTCGCTCGCGTGCCCAGCGTCCGCGCGCTCGGCATGCAGCTCATTGAGTCGTGCGGTCAGCCGTTCGGCCACGCCGCGCGAATTGGCAAAGACAATCGTGGAGCGATGCCGCATCACGTTGTCGAGGATGCTGGCTTCCACATGCGGCCAGATCGAACCGGTGCGCGCGCCGGCCCCGCGCCCTTCCGCCGGACCGTGCACGACCAGGTCGGTCATGTCCTCCACCGGCACCACGATCTTCAGCTCCAGCTGCCGCTGCGAGGGCGGCTGCACCACCTGCACCGGTCGATCACCGCCGAGGAAGGCCGCAACGCCCTCGACCGGCCGCACCGTGGCCGACAGGCCGATGCGTTGTGCAGGCACCTGCAGCAGCGCGTCGAGCCGCTCCAGGCTCAGGACCAGGTGCGAGCCACGCTTGCCGCCGGCCACCGCATGGATCTCATCGAGGATGACCGTATGCACATCGCGCAGGATCTCCCGCGCCTGTGACGTCAGCATCAGGTACAGCGACTCGGGCGTGGTGATCAGGATGTCCGGCGGACGCCGCACCAGCCGCGCGCGCTCGCTGCTGCTGGTATCGCCGGTGCGCATGGCAACGGTCAGGGCAACGGCCGGGTCACCGCGTTCACTGCGGCGCGCACTGATGCCCTGCAGCGGCACCTGCAGGTTGCGCTGAACATCGCTGCCCAGCGCCTTGATCGGCGACAGGTACAGCACGCGCGTGCGTGCCACGGGCCTGGCCGCCGGGTCGCGGCGTGCATCGCCATCGCGCTCGGCGAACACCTGGTCGATCGCATGCAGGAAGGCCGCCAGCGTCTTTCCCGACCCGGTGGGCGCAACCACCAGCGTGTGCTGGCCTGCGGCGATCGACGCCCATGCCTGGTCCTGCACCGGCGTCGATGCCGCGAACGCGGAATGGAACCAGTCACGGGTGGCGGGATGAAAGTGCTGCAGGGAATCCAAGGCAGGGCCGGTCGCCATCGATGATGGCTTCGATGATACGGCGAAGAAATCGTTTGTCGTTACGGAGAGTTACGTTATAACATTTCACGCTATTTTTACGGAGCGTGTCATGCGTCGCCACCTGCTAGCTGCAGCCATCCCCCTCGCCCTTCAGTCCGTCGCCGTCCATTCCGCCCGGGCGGCGGACGCGCCCACCCTGCCCACCCTGCAGGTGGAGGCCAGCCAGCGCTCGCGCATCGACAGCCGGGTCACCGTCGACAACCCGCAGGCACAGAACCGCACCCTTGGCGGCCTCCTCGAGCACGTTTCCGGCGTGCAGAGCAGCGCGTTCGGGCCCAACGCCGGTGCCCCGGTCATCCGCAGCCTCAGCGGCAGCCGCGTGCAGATCCTGCAGGACGGCCAGTCGATCCTGGGCATGAACGCGATGAGCGGCGACATCAACATTCCGTTCGACCCGCTGTTCGTGCGCAGCGTCACCGTCAACAAGTCCTCCGACACCGTGCGCCATGGCGGCAACGCCATCGGCGGCAGCGTCGAGGTCGATTCCGGTCTGATCCCGCGCACGATGGAAGACAAGGACCAGTCGATGGAGCTGGTGCTGCGCAAGGGCTTCAACGCCGCCGATGCGCAGGGCTTCCGCATGAACTTCAACAACCAGCGCAACGTCTCCACCAACCTGCAGGTCTCGCGGCAGCGCATCTCGCACTACGACATCCCCGGCAACAGCAAGGCGGCCGCGTGCAACACGCAGCTGTTCCCGGCCGCCGGCGGGGTCAACTCGGCACTGGCCGACGCCTGCCAGAAAGAGGCGCGGGTACAGCAGGTCTACAACAAGGCATCGCAGCCCTACATCGACCAGTTCATGACCGAGAACCCGGACTGGGCCGATGGCGAGTTCTCCTTCTACACCAGCAACCCGACCTCGGTCTGGCAGCGCCAGACCTACGTCAATCCGGCCAATCCGGACTATGTCGCCGGCACGCCGTCCTACGTGCAGAAGCGGATCAACAACGACGTCACCCCGGATTACCACCATCGCCTCGGCAACAGCTACTCACGCAGTTCGCAGGTCGCACTCGGCTCGACCCTGTTCTTCGACCGCGGCTACGTGGGCGTCAGCATCGATGCCAAGGACAGCGAGTACGGCGTGCCCGGCTTCTCGATGCAGAACCTGTCCTTCGGCGCCAACTACGCCGATGGCCTGCCGGTGGGCGTGGTCATCAAGCAGGAGCGCTATGCACTGGAAGCCCTGCTGCGCGATCCGGTGCCGGGCATCGAACGCGCCGAGCTGCGCGTCTCGCAGCTGGACAACACCTCCGGCGAACGCTTGGGTGCCCGCAAGGCCAACGATTACGACTTCGAAAGCACCCAGGCCGAACTGCTGCTGGCCCACCGCCGCGTGGGCCCGCTGAGCGGCCTGCTCGGCCTCAGCCAGCAGTCACGCGACGTCACCGGCAGCGGCCCGCAGCGCTACCTGCCCAACGTCGACACCCGCACCCAGGCGGTGTTCCTGAAGGAAACGCTGGACTTCGACTGGGCCTCGTTCGACGCGGGCGTGCGCCACGAACGCGTGGACCACACATTGCGGCCCAGCAGCTTCAAGACCGCGCGCAATTCCGCCAATACCACGCTGCAGGACCGCGACTTCCGGCTCAACAGCTACAGCATCGGCTCCTATGTTGAACTCGGCCCGCTGTTCGCCGCCAAGCTGCGCTATTCCTCCTCGCAGCGCGCGCCGGAGATCAACGAGCTGTACGCCAGCAACGCGCACTACTCGGTGATGACCCAGGAAGAAGGCAACCAGAACCTGGAACCGGAACGCGCGAAGAACCTGGAGCTGGCCGGCATGTTCCACCTGGGCGGCTTCCAGCTCACCGCCACCGCCTACCGGATGCGCTACGAGAATTACCTCTACCTGGGCTACTCCGGCCTGCAGACGGCCAACCGCCTGCCGCTGAAGTACTGGAAGCAGACCGATACCACGGTGAAGGGCTTCGAGATCGATGCCTCGCAGTCGGTGGCACTCGGCCGCTTCGGCAGCCTGGAGGTGTCCGCGTTCGCCGACCTGGTGAAGAACAAGGCCGACCATCCCGACGCACTGCGTGCCCACAACGACGGCGAGTATCTGCCCAACATGCCGACCAACCGCTATGGCGCGAGCCTGCAATGGCAGCGCGAAGGTTGGAAAGCGCAGCTGTCGAGCACCTACTACGACACGCAGAAGTACCTGGGCCGCAATGTCAGCGAAGAAGTGCCGCTGGATGCCTTCAACCTGGTCGACCTGCAGCTGAGCCGGGAGATTCCCCTGCGCACGACCGCTGTCGCGGGAATGGAGGTCTTCATCAATGGCAGCAACCTGCTCAACGAAGAGGCGCGCCCGCACAACTCGCCGCTGAAGTACATCGCGCCGCTGCCGGGGCGTGGCTTCCAGGTGGGCGTGACCGTGCGGCTCTGAACCAGGGCCGGCACCCCAGCGCCCGCGGAACGTGAACCGCGGGCGCGGTTGCGCGCACCACAGGCTTGAATACCGTCGGCCCTTCGGTCAACCATCGATGAAAAGGAGGATTCAATGAACTGGATGCATGCAATTTCCTGTGCGCTGCTGTTGGGCGTCTCCTCCACTGCAGGCGCGGCCTCGGCCATTGCCTACGATGCAGATGGCACCTACGGCTACTCGATGAACCAGGCGACGGTGAGCGCCTCGATGCAGAACGCGGTGAAGTACTGTGCCGCCCGCTCCCGCAACTGCGGGCAGTCGGCAGTCGCCACCGGCGAGGGCTACTCGGCCATCTTCACCGGAACGGTGTCCATGGGCTTCGCCCTGGCCGAGGCCAGTCCGGAAGCCGCGCAGCGCAAGGCAGAAAAGATGTGCCGGGAACGCGCCAACGACTGCACGCTGGCGGTGATGTGGCGCGAGCAGCCGTCGCAGGTGATCGAGCGGCCGTGGCACCCCGGTGCACCGGCACCCGCACCGGTTCCGGAGCCCCGCCGCATTTACTAGTACCGGTTTTTGATCGGTGAGACAGCCGCCCAGCGTTGATGACGTTGGGTGGCTGGCGCGGGCGCATATATGGGAATGGCCAAGCGTTATTTAGCCGGGGCGATCAGACGTGAAACAGTGGGCACTCGTTCATGTTCGCCCTCGGAGCCCACTCCTTCCATGTCCCTCGCCCGCCCCCGGACCGCGTTGACGTTCATTGGCGCCACCGCGCTGTCCTCCCTGCTGTTGCTGTCCGCGCCCAGCGCGGTTGCCGCTGAAGATGCGGTCTCTCCGCTGCGCGCGTATGTCGCCGCCAAGCGCACGGCCATCGAAGCGCAGTCGGCGCAGCCTGCAGTCCCGACCACCATCCATGCCAAGGTGACTGCCGAGAGCCGCTCAGGAGTCAGGCGCCTGCGCATCGGGCCAACCGGCGAGTTCCAGTACATCAGTGACAGTGGCCGGGACTACGCCGGCTACAACCTGGGTGCAGGCTCCTGGGACTCGCTGGTCGGTACGCTCGCCAGCTCGGTGGCTGACGAGTACGTCGTGCAGGCGGCGGTGCAGGACATTCCGCTGGATGCGCTGGATGTGGTGTTCACCAGCATTCCCGAGCGCAAGAGCGCAAGCCTTGCCTATCCCAACAACCTCTCCTATGTCGTCTACATCGATTCGCCGGCATCCGATGCGCAGCTGCAGGCGCTGAAGCGCGCGGTGCACGAGAATTCCTCGGCGATCGATCTGGTGACACGACCACAGCAGGTCAGCCACGCCGACGTGGACTATGTCCACAGCAGTCCCACGCGCGATCCGAAGCTGCCCCCCGGCCTGCGAGACTTCATCACCGAGGAGAAGCGCCCGGCGGTACTCGCCCGGCAGGCGCCACGCGATCCGAAGGATGCACCAAGGGAACCCGAGACCCTGGTCGCCCGCGCCCACGTCGAACCCCACACCGGCCTGCGCCACGTTTTCCTGGGCAAGGATGGCTACCACCAGCAGCTGCATGACAGTGCGCCGGGGCTGCTTGGCTACGGCCTGGCACCCACGGTGGAGGAGCACCTGCTGGGCGTCACCGGCACCTGCCTGACCCACATCTTCGAAGTGCAGGCAGCCTCCCGCAACGTGTTGCTGGACTCGCTGGAGCTGACCGTTGATGGTCAACTGAGCCCGCGCTTCGGCAAGGGCGTCACCACCCCGGCACGCTACAGCGGCATCCGCTACCGCGTGCGCATCGAGTCGCCTGCATCGGCCCAGGAGATCGATGCGCTCCGTCAGTCGGTCGAGGCCACTTGCCCGCTCTACAACCTGGTCAAGGACGAGCAGAAGCTCGAAGGCCGCATTGTTCGCGGTCCGTATGCAGACGCCGCGCAGTAGCCGCAGGCGCTGCATGGGTTGACCTTGCGGTGGCGATCTCCCCGGCCCACAGCGGCCCGGGAGACGCCCCTTCATTCCGGTTGTCAGCATCCCTGGGGATACTCGATGAAGCTCGTCCTGCGCTCGCATTCGAGCGTGCAACGCCCGTGGTACAACCTGCGCCCGCAGCGAGCGCGCCGCCGCCACCTGGCACTGGCGCTGTGCACCCTGCTTGCGCCCGCAGCAGAAGCCGCCGAGGAGAAGCAGACATCCGCCGCGCACGCGCATGAGGGCAATGCACGCCTGCTCGACAAGGTCTCCGTACTCGGCTCGCAGATTGCCGGCGGTGGCGCCCAGGCAGCGCTGCCGGTGGTGGCGGTGGACCGCGAACAGATCGAATCGACCGGCGCCACCAACGGCAACGAGCTGTTCCGCAGCCTGCCGCAGTTTGGCGACGTCGCCGTCACCGAGAAAGGCACCACCAACGCCGGGCGCAATTCGAATGTCGCCCGTGGCGACGTCGGCTCCATCAACCTGCGCAACCTCGGCGCGAAGTACACGCTGCTGCTGGTCAACGGTCGGCGCACCGTCCAGCACCCCATCAGCAACAGCGGCGACGACACGACCTACAACGCCAATGCCATCCCGACCTTCGGCCTGGAACGCATCAACCTGCTGCTTGACGGCGCAGCCTCCATCTACGGCTCGGACGCGGTCGCGGGCGTGGTCGACCTGGTGACGCCGGCCAACCTGCAGAACGGCGGCGGCGTCCGCCTGGACTACGGCAAGGTGTCCGACGGCCATCGTGAAGACGTCTCTCTGGATGGCTACCTGGGCAGCGACTTCGCCGATGGACGCGGCAACATCTCGCTGCTCTACGGATTCTCCACGCGGACGGCGCAGCGCAATTCCGATGCCTGGTTCACGGCGACCGATGGTCGTCGGCCACTGGGAGATGGCACCAGCGTGCCCGACCCGGATGGCAGCACCGGCTTCAGCACGCGGACGCCCTGGGGCCACTTCGATACCTATGCCAATGGCAGGCGCACCGGCAGCTGGAGCATCGATCCTGCGACCGGCGCACTCGTCTCCGGCACGGTGCCGACCCGTTACCACTATGACTCGGCCGCCGAGCCGGGCATCACCTCGGCGCCGGCCATCCGCAAGGGCAATGTGTTCGCCAGCGGCCGGTTCGACGTCAACGACTCGCTGCAGCTGTTCGGCGAGCTGGCCTATTACCGGGCCAGGTCCGAGTCATGGGTGAGCAGTGAGTCCGGCTTCGGCGGCGAGGGCTTCCTGCTGCACATCCGTCCCGACGCCTACTGGGTTCCGGAAGCGCTGCGCAGTGCCGATGCGATCCGACTGCTGAACTATCAGTTCGCGGATTCGGGGATCCGCCGCGTCACGGTCGACAACGACCAATCGCGCATCCTGCTCGGCGTACGTGGCTGGACCGAAGGCGGCTGGAACTGGGAAAGCGCACTGCTTTACTCACGCGCGCGCAGCACCGATGTGCAGCAGGGCGGGCTCACCGATGCCTTCATCGAGGCGGTGAACCGCACCGATGCCAGTGCCTACAATCCGTTCAGCGGCGGCGATCCCGCCAGCATCCGGGTTGGCGATGCCACGTCGTATGACACCTCTTCGTTCATTGGCGAGGCGACGCGCGTAGGCACCAGCGAGCTGGCGTTGTGGGATTTCAAGATCGACCGTTCCGATCTGCTGACGTGGTATGCCGGCGACATCGGCGTGGCGGCGGGCGTGGAGTACCGTTACGAAAGCCGCAGCGATGACCGCGATGGGAACATCGATGGCAGCCACCCCTATACCGACTGGTACACCGGAACGGTGGCGCCCAGCAATTTCTTCACCCACAGCCCGCGGCCTGACGTGCATGGCAGCCGCAACGTCACCTCCGCGCTGATCGAACTGGCCGTCCCCCTGGTGTCCGCCGCGCAGGGCGTGCCGCTGGTGCAATCGCTGGACCTGCAGGTGGCCGCGCGCTGGGAGGACTACAGCGACGCCGGCAAGGTCGCCAAGCCGAAGCTGGCCGCTGCGTGGAAGGTCAATGACAGCCTGCTGCTGCGCGGCTCGGTCAGTGGCGGCTTCCGCGCGCCGGGGCTGGAACTGGTCAATTCACCGCCCACCTACGGGTTCGGCTTCAACAACGACGCCATCCGCTGCCATGCACTCATCGCCAAGGGTGCACAGCCGAACTACAGCGCCTGCCTCAACGCTTACAGCAGTGGTTCGGCGGTCAAGCCATCGGTCAGCTCGGTGACCTCCTACGGCGATGACGTCAAACCGGAAACGACGCGACAGTCTTCCTGGGGCGCCGTGTTCGAGCCACGCTTCCTGCCCGAACGCTTCGGCTCGATCAGCCTGAGCGTGGACACGTGGCGGGTGAAGGTCGAGAACCCGATCAGCACCATGGGCGAGGAACTGCTCTACGACGCCTACCTGCGTGTCGTCGAAGGCACCAGCAATCCCAACGTCGTACGCGCGCAGGCAACTGCCGAAGACATCGCCCTGTTCGCGGGCACCGGGCTTGAACCGGCCGGCGTGGTCACCAACATCTACAACCGCTACCAGAACCGCAGTCCGCTGACGGCCTCCGGCATGGATTACAACTTCAACTGGCGGTTGCCGGACACCGCATGGGGTCGCTTCGCGCTGCTGGTCAGCGTCAGCCAGTTGAAGGAGTACACCCAGCAGAAGCCTGCTGAAGTGCAGGAGGTGGCCGCCGCGATCGCCCGCGGCGCGTTGAACATCATCGCGCCCGACCTTGGTGCGGCCAACGAAGTCGGCATCAACGGGGCAAAGCCGGAGTGGCGGGCCAGCGCCACCTTGATCTGGAACCTGCAGGACTGGACCGTGCGGCTGCGCGACGACTACATCGACAGTGTCAGGGCCGGGGCGTACGCCGATGGCCGGCCGTACGTGGTCGCCTCCACCCAGCGCTGGGCATTGTCGGTGAAGAAGGAGTTCCACGCGGGAGTACTGCAGGGCACCGCGGTGGAAGTGGGAGCGCGCAACCTGTTCAACAAAGAGCCGCCCCTCAACGCCTCCGGCTATTACCTGAGCGCGCTGCACGAGACCTACGGGCGCTATCTCCACCTCGGCATTTCAAAGAACTGGTGAACCGCATGAAGACACCGCCACTCGCGTTCCTGTTTGCGGCGACACTGGCCGTTACCGCATGCAGCCCACGGCACCCCGTCGATGCGCAGGCCGCTACCGGAACGCCTGCAGCGTCGGCGTTCGAGAAACAACACGCCGAGTGGGTGCGTCGGCGCGCCGCGGACCTGGGCAAGCCGGATGGCTGGACCAGCCTCACCGGGCTGCACTGGCTGGAAGTCGGTACACAACGCGTGGGGGGAAGCGAGGAAAACGACATCCGGCTGGCCATTGCACCCGCTCGCCTGGGCCAGATCGAGCAACGTGGCGACGGCGTGTTCTTCCAGCCTGCCGATGGAGTGGCCATTATCGCAGAAGGCAATCCGGTGCTGGGCAGCACTCGCCTGGCACCGGAGGGCCCCGGCGGTGGCACCACGCTCACCTATGACGACGGCAAGGGAAAAATCAGTGTCATCCGCCGCGGCCAACGCCTTGCGCTGCGGGTCCGGCATGCCGATGCACCCGCTCGCCTGGCCTTCTCCGGTCTTGATTTCTTCCCCGCAGACGAGGGCTGGCGGCTGCAGGCGCAGTTCGTGCCCCACCCCGCCGGCAGGACGCTGCCCATCGCCAGCGTCATCGGCGAGGTCACCGAAACGCCCAATCCTGGTTACGTCGTCTTTGAAAAAGAGGGGCGGCAATGGAGGCTGGAAGCATTGGGCGATCCGGCCAAGGGGCTGAACTTGATGTTCCAGGATCAGACGACGGGCCGGCAGACCTATGGTGTCGGTCGCTACCTGCGCACCGATGCGGTCGCCGCGGACGGTTCGGTCACGCTCGATTTCAATCGCGCCTACAACCCACCGTGCGCGTACACCGAATTCGCAACGTGCCCACTGCCGCCACCGGAGAACCGGCTGGCGCAGCAGGATGCAGACCGCACGCTCGTTCGGCTGGCAGTGCTTTCTGGCGAACGGAAATATTCCGCGTCCCACGATTGATCGGCGCCTGCAGTTCCGCACCAGTCACGCACAACGAAAAACGCCCGCAGATCGAAGATCTACGGGCGCATTCTTGTATCTGGCGGAGCGAGAGGGATTCGAACCCTCGATAGAGCTTTTGACCCTATACTCCCTTAGCAGGGGAGCCCCTTCAGCCACTCGGGCATCGCTCCGGGGTTTTCTCCGCGTCTGGTGCGGTGCACCTCAGCGGGGCGTGAATCATAACGTTAATCAGACGCGAAGGTAAAGCTTTTATTCGCCGGAATTTTCGCTTCCGGTGCTGCCGGCTTCGTCACCACGCTGGATGCGCTGGTAGATCTCTTCGCGATGCACAGCAACGTCCTTCGGCGCGGTGATACCGATACGCACCTGGTTGCCCTTGACGCCGAGCACGGTGACGCTCACCGAGTCTCCGATCATCAGGGTTTCGCCGACGCGGCGAGTCAAGATCAACATTTTTGCAAGTCTCCATGGAACCGTGTGGAAGGGTATCCCCCACCGGCTTGACGCTCCGTCAAGAAGCGTCCCCACGACAAAGGGAAAAGATTTCGCAATGGTACCGTCAGCCGTCCCGCTCCTACAAGGAGGGGGACGGCAGGGGTTCACATCACAGGCGGGGGCTGACCCATTCGACGACCGCGGCCAGAGCGGTAGCAAGGGCGGGCCCGTCCTCGCCACCACCCTGGGCGAGGTCCGGGCGTCCGCCGCCCTTGCCCCCGATCTGACTGGCGATATGGGACAACAGTTCCCCGGCCTTGACCTTGCCCATTGCACTGCCGTTCACACCCGCGACCAGGGCAGCCTTGCCGTCCTGGGTGCCGGCCAGCACGATCACGGCATTGCCCAGCTGCTGCTTCAGGCGGTCCATGGCGTCACGCAGGGCCTTGGCATCAAAGCCTTCGAGGCGTGCGGCCAGCACCTTCACACCGGCAACCTCGACCGCCTGGCCGGAAAGGTCCGCAGTGGCGCCGGCGGCGACCTTGGCCTTCACCGCTTCCAGCTCGCGTTCCAGCTGCTTCTGGCGAAGGCCGAGGGCACGGATCTTCTCGACCACGTCGGCGGCGCTGCCACCGAGCAGTTCGGCCGCTTCGGCCAGGCGGGCTTCCTCGGCATCCACGTAATCCAGGGCACCCTGGCCGGTGACGGCCTCGATGCGGCGCACGCCCGCCGAGACACCGCCTTCGGAGGTGATCTTGAACAGGCCGATATCACCGGTGCGGCTGACGTGGGTACCGCCACACAGTTCGGTGGAGTAATCGCCCATCTTCAGCACACGGACGTTCTCGCCGTACTTCTCGCCAAACAGGGCCATTGCGCCGAAGTCCAGCGCTTCCTGCATGCCCATGTTGTGCACTTCGGCGGCGTTGTTGGCGCGCACCTGCTGGTTGACCTTGCGCTCGATCACAGCCAGCTCTTCAGCACTGATCGGCTGGAAGTGCGAGAAGTCGAAACGCAGGCGGTCCGGTGCGACCAGCGAACCCTTCTGCTGCACGTGGGTGCCGAGCACTTCGCGCAGGGCGGCATGCAGCAGGTGGGTGGCCGAATGGTTGAGGATGGTGGCGCCACGGCGCTCGCCATCGACCTGGCCGGACAGTACGTCGCCGACCTTCAGGCCGCCCTCGGACAGGGTGCCGACGTGGCCATGGAACTGGCCCGCGAACTTCTGGGTGTCGCTCACGACCAGGCGCACACCGTTGCCGGTCAGCACGCCGGTGTCACCCACCTGGCCGCCGGATTCGGCGTAGAACGGGGTCTGGTTGGTGATGACGATCACCGCGTCGCCGGCATCTGCCGACTGCGCCGGGCGGCCGTCCTTGAGCAGGGCCAGCACGGTCAGGCCGTCGGCCTGCAGGCGGTCGTAGCCCAGGAACAGGGTCGGGGTCAGCGTCGCCACCAGCTCGGCCGGCAGGGTCACGCCGCCACCGAACTTGCCGGCGGCACGCGCGGTCTCACGCTGCTGCTCCATCGCCGCGTCGAAGCCGTCGGTATCGACCGTCAGCTCGCGCTCGCGGGCGATATCCTGGGTCAGATCCAGCGGGAAGCCGTAGGTGTCGTACAGGCGGAAGGCGTCAACGCCGGGAATCACGCCGTTGCTCGCCTTGGCCGCCACGTCCTCGAAGATCTTCATGCCGGCATCGAGGGTTTCGGCGAAACGCTCTTCCTCGGCCTGCAGCGCACGGACGACGGTGTCGGCCTGGGCCGGCAGCTCCGGATAAGCCTCACCCATCAGCTCGACCAGGGTCGGCACCAGCTTGCTGAAGAACGGCTGGCGCACGCCCAGCATCCAGCCGTGGCGCAGGGCACGGCGGATGATGCGGCGCAGGACATAGCCGCGGCCTTCGTTGGACGGCAGGACGCCGTCGACGATCAGGAACGAGCAGGCGCGGATGTGATCGGCGATCACGCGCAGCGACTTGTTCTCCAGGTCGGCCATGCCGGTCAGCTCGGACGCCTTGCGGATCAGCGCCTGGAATAGGTCGATTTCGTAATTGGTGTGCACGTGCTGCAGGATCGCCGCCAGGCGCTCCAGGCCCATGCCGGTGTCCACGCACGGTGCCGGCAGCGGCACCAGCGTGCCGTCGCTCTGGCGGTCGAACTGCATGAACACCAGGTTCCAGATTTCGATGAAGCGGTCACCGTCTTCATCCGGCGAGCCCGGGGGACCGCCCGCGATGTGGTCGCCGTGGTCGTAGAAGATCTCGGTGCACGGGCCGCAGGGGCCGGTGTCGGCCATCTGCCAGAAGTTGTCCGACGCGTACGGGGCACCCTTGTTGTCGCCGATGCGCACGATGCGCTCTTCCGGGATGCCCACCATGTCGCGCCAGAGCGCGTAGGCCTCATCGTCGGTCTGGTAGACGGTGACCAGCAGGCGCTCGGCCGGCAGCTTCCAGACCTGGGTCAGCAGTTCCCAGGCCCAGGCGATGGCGTCCTTCTTGAAGTAATCACCGAAAGACCAGTTGCCCAGCATTTCGAAGAAGGTGTGGTGACGCGCGGTGTAGCCGACCTGGTCGAGATCGTTGTGCTTGCCACCAGCGCGCAGGCAGCGCTGGACGTCGGCCGCGCGCACGTAGCTGCGCTTTTCCGCGCCCAGGAACACGTCCTTGAACTGGACCATGCCGGAGTTGGTGAACAGCAGGGTCGGATCATTGCCCGGCACCAGCGGCGCCGACGGCACGATGGTGTGGCCTTTGCCCTTGAAGAACTCAAGGAAGTCGCTGCGGATCTGGGAGGTCGTGAATTTGGCGGGTGCGTTCATTGAGGGGGCTGGCAGTGTGCGGGCCGGCAGCCCCGAACCGCCGGCCTCACTGGCCAGGGTCGTAACGGACCGCCGAAAACCTAAAGGGTATCAGGCCCGGCGCCGCCAGTCTCAGTCATCCGGGTCGAAGCGGGTCGCACGGCGGATACTGTCACCGTCGAAGCCCCGCCGGGCCAGCAGATCGGCGGCCTTGCGCCGCTGCGCCAGGTCCTGCGGGCCATCCTCGCCAAAGCGGCGGCGCACCAGATCGCGGGCATTTTCCTGCCAGTCGCCCTCGTAGGTCTCCATCGCGGCGGCAATCGCCGCGCTGTCCAGGCCATGGGTTCCCAGCTCGGCACGGACGTGGATGGGCCCATAGCCGGTATTGGCGCGCATCCGGACCAGATTTTCCGCAAAGCGGGTGTCGTCCTGCCAGCCGGCCTCGGTCAGCTTGGCAACGGCAGCCTCGGCGGCCTCGCCTTCAATACCGCGTGCGGTCAGCTTGCGGGTCAGCTCCTTGCGCGAATGCTCACGCCGTACCAGCAGGCCCAGGGCACGCTGTACGGGGGTCTGTTCGCGCGGCCGGCGCTTGCGGCCGGTGGGGGCGTCGGCATCGGACATCTGCTACTCCAAGGGTGGCGCCGTCCCTGGCACCCTGCCCGTCCGTGGGCGGTTCGAACCTGCGGGACAGGGCGACGTCACTGACGGCGCCGCCCTGCCCCACAGCAAGTCTTACTCGTCGTCGCCGTCGTCGTCGCCTTCCTCGCGGGTGGCTTCGGACGGCTGGAACTTCTCGCGCAGCTCGGCCTCGAGCTTGGCGGCGACGGTCGGGTTGTCGCGCAGGTAGCCGCGGGCGTTGTCCTTGCCCTGGCCGATGCGCTCTTCACCGTAGCTGTACCAGGCACCGGCCTTCTCGACCAGCTTGGCATCCACGCCCATGTCGATCAGCTCGCCCTCGCGGCTGATGCCTTCGCCGTACAGGATCTCGGTGATGACCTGCTTGAACGGCGGCGCCAGCTTGTTCTTGACGACCTTGATCTTGGTCTGGTTGCCGATGATCTCGTCGCCCTTCTTGATCGCACCGATACGGCGGATGTCCAGGCGCACCGAGGCATAGAACTTCAGCGCATTGCCGCCGGTGGTCACTTCCGGGCTCTGGCCCGGCATCATCACGCCGATCTTCATGCGCAGCTGGTTGATGAAGACCACCAGGGTGTTGGAGCGCTTGATGTTGCCGGTCAGCTTGCGCAGCGCCTGGCTCATCAGGCGGGCCTGCAGGCCCGGCAGCTGGTCACCCATTTCGCCTTCGATTTCGGCCTTGGGGGTCAGCGCGGCGACCGAGTCGACCACCAGGATGTCCACCGAGCCCGAACGGACCAGCATGTCGGCGATTTCCAGCGCCTGCTCACCGGTATCCGGCTGCGACAGCAGCAGGTCGTCCACGTTCACGCCCAGCTTGGCGGCGTAGATCGGGTCCAGTGCGTGCTCGGCGTCGATGAACGCGGCAGTGCCGCCCATCTTCTGGCATTCGGCGATGGCCTGCAGGGTCAGGGTGGTCTTGCCCGACGACTCCGGACCGTAGATTTCAACGACACGCCCCTTCGGCAGGCCACCGATGCCCAGTGCGATGTCGAGCATCAGCGAGCCGGTCGGGATCGCTTCAACGGGTTCGACCACGCGGTCGCCCATGCGCATCACCGAGCCCTTGCCGAACTGCTTCTCGATCTGGCCCAGAGCAGCAGCCAATGCGCGCTTTTTGTTCTCGTCCATCGTGTTGCTCCTAGCAGAGGTCATGTCGTTGGGGGTGCTGTCTTTCGGGGTCTTCTTTGCCATGGGTTCACTTTAAGTCGGATGTATCGCACAGGCTGAGATTCTGCCCGGCGCTCAGAAAAGAATTATCGGACATCCGTACCAACCTCAGTGGAACCAGAGAATCGCCACAAAAGACCGCGGGGTAATGCTGGTGGAACGGTGCTGCCGCAGCTGGCTCAGCGGTTGGGACGCAACAGGCCGCAGTACAGCCCCTCGATCGCGAAATCCTGGTCGGGCAGGACTTCGATCGGCTTGTAGTCCGGGTTGCGCGGCAGCAGGCGGATGCGATCCTTGGCGATCTTCAGCAGCTTCACGGTGATCTCGTCGTCGATGCGGGCCACCACGATCTGCCCGGAATGCGCGTCACGGGTGCGGTGCACGCCGATCAGGTCGCCGTCGAAGATGCCCTCGTCGATCATCGAATCGCCCTGCACCTTCAGCAGGTAATCCGGGGCCGGCGAGAAGAACACCCGGTCCAGCACCACGAAATCGTCCGAACCGATGTCGGCGCCGATCGGCAGGCCGGCGGCGACCCGACCCAGCACCGGCAGGCGCAGGACGCTGTCGGGCAGCCCGGGTTCGGCCAGCTTCTCGATCGGCGGCGCCTGTACCAGGCGGATGCCGCGGGCCTGGCCGGGGATGCGACGGATCGCACCGGCCTGCTCCAGGGCCTCCAGGTGGTACTGGGCCGCACGCACGCCCTTGAAGCCGAATGCACGTGCGATTTCAGTCTGCGACGGCGGTGCGCCTTCGCTCTCGATACGCTCGGCGATCAACTGCAGGATCGCCTGCTGGGTGTCGGTCAGGTCCATGGTTAGTAGTATTACTACTAACTGACGGGTGTGCAAGTGCCTGGGGCGACACGAGGCTTCGGGAACGGCCGCCGGGCATGGCCCGGCGCTACCGGCTGTAGTGCCGAGCCTATGCTCGGCAATCGCGGTAGAAGCTCAGGAGCAAGAGCAGCCGACCAGCGGTCGGCTCTACAGGAATCGCTGCACGATTCCGCGGTTCCCGGGGGGAACCGCTGCGGTAAGCACGCTACGCGTGCTTGCCGCTTCTCCATATCGAGAACAGGATCCAGACCCCGCAGAAACCGGCACCGACGAAGCCGCAGACGCCCAGGGCCAGCAGCCAGCGGCTGGAGATGCCGCCCACGCTGTGCATCACGATGGACGAGCCGATGATCAGCGCGGCGGTGACGATGCCCATCACCAGGCGGTTGGCGGCGCGGTTCACCTGGTCGCCGAAGCCCTGCAGCGCGCTGGTTTCCACCTTCAACTGCAGGCGCCCGCGGCGCGCGGCCTGGACCAGCTTGCGCAGGTCGCGCGGCAGTTCGCCAGCGAAATCGATCATTCCCAGCAGGCTGCGCCGTCCGCGCTTGAGCAACGCACGCGGCGCGTAGCGCTGCAGTACCACCCGCTCCAGGAACGGGCGTGCGGCGCTGGCCATGTCGAAATCCGGGTCAAGCTGGCGACCCATGCCCTCCAGCGTCAGGAAGGCCTTGATCATCAGCGCCAGGTCCGCTGGCAGGGTCAGGCTGTAACTGCGCAGCAACTGGGTGATGTCGCCCAGCATCAGGCCGATGCGCAGGTCCTTCAGCGGCACGCCGCGGTACTGGTCGACGAACTGGCTGATGTCGTGCTGCAGCCGGTTTTCGTCCACCTCCACCCCACCGGCCCAGTCCAGCAGCACGTCGGCCACGCCCTGCGGGTCCTGCTCGACCAGGCCGTGCAGCAACTGCGCGACCTGGAACCGGCGCACCTCGGAGAGCGCGCCGACCATGCCGAAATCGATCACGCCGATGCGGCCGTCGCGCAGGTAGATGATGTTGCCGGGGTGCGGGTCGGCGTGGAAGCTGCCGTCCTCCAGCACCATCTTCAGCACGATGTCGGCACCACGCCGGGCCAGTTCACGGCAGTCCAGCCCCGCCGCATCCACGCCGGCCAGGTCACGACCGGGAATGCCATCGACGAAATCCTGGACGTTCAGGCTCTCGCAGGTCCACTGCCAGTGCACCTCGGGAATCAGGATGTCGTCGCGGCCGTGGAAGTTGCGGGCGATGCGCTCGGCATTGCGGCACTCGGCGGCAAAATCCAGCTCGCGGCGCAGCGATACGGTGAACTGCTGGACCACTTCGGCCGGGCGATAGCGACGCAGGTCAGGCAGGCGCGCCTCGACGATCTCTGCCAGGCGCGCCAGCAGGCGCAGGTCGGCTTCCACCACATCGCGGATGCCGGGCCGGCGCACCTTCAACACGACTTCCCGGCCATCGTGCAGGCGCGCGCGGTGGGCCTGCGCCAGCGAAGCCGCGGCCATCGGCGTTTCATCGAGGAAGGCGAACACCTGCGAAGGTGCCGCGCCGAGGTCGGCTTCCAGCTGTTCGCGGATGGCGGCATACGGCAGCGCCGGCACCGCGTTCTGCAGTTCGGAAAGCTCGGCGATCCATTCCGGCGGCAGCAGGTCGACACGGGTGGCCAGCACCTGGCCCAGCTTGACGAAGGTCGGGCCGAGATCCTGCAGGGCGCTGCGCACCCGCACCGGCGCGGTCATGCGCAGCATCTGCTGGCTTTCCTCGTTCCAGTGCAGCAGCCGGCCGGCGCGCTCGAGCACGGTGGCCAGGCCGATGCGCCGGACCACGTCGCCGAAGCCGTAACGGATCAGGACGGCCGCGATTTCCTGCAGCCGGCCAAGGTCACGGACGGTACCCAGCGTCTCCCACATCGTCGCCTACTCCGGTTCGGTACCGGGCCAGCATGTCACAGCTGGGCGTCGATACCGTGCAGGGCGGCTGCGACGGTCTGCCGCCGTATGGCTTCGCGGTCGCCGTCGAACTGGAACAGCTCGGCGCGTGCGTAACCGCCGCGGCGCTTCCAGCCGATCCAGACACTGCCGACCGGCTTGTCCGGGCTGCCACCGCCCGGGCCGGCGATGCCGGTCACGGCCACGGCGATACCGGCGCCGGAATTGACCAGCGCGCCGGACACCATTTCCAGCACGGCCTCGCGGCTGACCGCACCGAACTGCTCCAGGGTCTGCGCGCGCACGCCCAGCAGGCGCTGCTTGGCTTCATAGCTGTAGACCACCATGCCGCAGTCGAAGAACGCCGAGGATCCGGCGATATCGGTCATGCACTTGGCGATCCAGCCACCGCTGCAGCTTTCAGCGGTGACCAGTTGCAGCGAGGCCTGCTGCAGGCGCTGCCCAAGCGCGGCGGCCTGGGCATGGAGATCGGCGTCGGAGGGGAAGGACATCGGCATGGATCGAGGTAGCAACGGTCATCTTGTACCGCAGAACGGCGGCGCTGTCCTCCCCTGCCCCTCAGTGGTCGTGGTGCAGGTAGCGGGCCTGGCGCGGCAGGCGCAGGCTGACCAGGAACGCCACCACCATCATCACCGTGACGTACCAGAAGAACAGCTGCTCATGGCCCAGGCTCTTCAGGCCCAGCGCGGCGTACTCGGCGCTGCCGCCGAAGATCGCGTTGCCGATGGCGTAGGCCAGGCCGACGCCGAGCGCGCGCACCTGCGGCGGGAACATCTCGGCCTTCACGATGCCGGAAATCGACGTGTAGAAGCTGACGATGGCCAGCGCGAGCACGATCAGCCCGAAGGCCGCCCACGGGCTGGTGACGTGCTGCAGGGTGATCAGGATCGGCACGGTGGTGAGCGCGCCCAGCGCACCGAACAGCATCATGCTGGTGCGGCGGCCGATGCGGTCGGACAGCATGCCGAACAGCGGCTGCATGCACATGTACAGGAACAGCGCGCCGGTCATCACGTAACTGGCGGTCTTGATCGGCAGGTGCACTGTGTTGACCAGGAACTTCTGCATGTACGTGGTGAAGGTGTAGAAGATCAGCGAGCCGCCGGCGGTATAGCCGAGCACGGTGAAGAAGGCGGCCTTGTGGTCACGGAACAGCGCCGACAGGCTGCCGGCATCCTTGTCGCCACGGTCGGCCTCGCTCTGCGTTTCATGCAGGGTACGGCGCAGCAGCAGCGCGACCACGGCGGCGACGGCGCCAAGCACGAACGGGATGCGCCAGCCCCAGGCGCGGATCTCCGCTTCGCTCAGCAGGGCTTCCATGATGACGATGACCAGCACCGCCAGCAGCTGGCCGCCAATGAGGGTGACGTACTGGAACGAGGAGAAGAAGCCGCGCTGGCCGCGCAGAGCAACCTCGCTCATGTAGGTGGCCGTGGTGCCGTACTCGCCACCGACCGACAGGCCCTGGATCAGGCGCGCGACCAGCAGCAGGACCGGTGCCATCGCACCGATGCTGGCGTAGGTCGGCAGGCAGGCGACCATCAGCGAGCCGCCGCACATCATGCTGACCGAGATCAGCAGCGACTTCTTGCGGCCAAGACGATCGGCGATGCGGCCGAACAGCCAGCCACCGATGGGCCGCATCAGGAAGCCGGCCGCGAACACGCCGGCGGTGTTGAGCAGCTGCACGGTCGGGTTGGATGCCGGGAAGAAGGCGCCGGCGAAGTAGATGGCGCAGAACGCGTAGACGTAGAAGTCGAACCACTCCACCAGGTTGCCGGACGAGGCCGACATGATGGCGAACACGCGGTGGCGTTTCTCCGCCGCGGTGTACTGGGGGAGTGCGTCGGTGCTGACGTGGGACATGGAAGGGACTCCGGGGGTGCCGTGGGGGCAGACCCTCGGATCATCCGCCCGACGGGCGTGAGCGGATGTGCACTATCGGGCGGCTGGAGTGCGGTAATCGGCCGGTAGTGCGGGATGGAGTGTTCCAGCAGGGCTTGCAGCCCTGCACCTGCAGAAGCCGAAGCCAGAGCAACAGCAGAAGCAGGTTTCCTGAGGGGAGTCGCTCTGCTTTGGTAGGTGCCGACCGTTGGTCGGCACGGGGTCGGTATGGGGTCAGATCCCTTTGCGCAGCAAAGGGCTCTGACCCCACCCGTCGTGGTTCACCACTCCGGCAGTTTTTCCGGCAGCAGGGCGCGGATCGGGCCGCCGTCGGCGCTGGCAGCCAGCTTTTCAGCTTCGGCGATCGGGATGTCCACCTGCAGCAGCCAGCCGTCTTCGTCAGCCGCCTCGCTGCGGATCACTTCCAGCTGGTGCAGGCGCGCGCGCAGGCGGCCGGCGCTGGGCGGCAGGCGCAGCTCGCCGGTGACGTGCTGCAGGCCCAGGCGCTTGCCCAGCACGCTCTGCAGCAGCTCCAGGCCCTGCCCGTCGCGGGCGGAAATCCAGACCCGCTCGCGGCGCGAGGGATCGGGAATGCCGTCCTGGCCGTCGTGGCGGACCTCGCCGCCCTCGATGCGGTCGATCTTGTTGAACACCAGCAGCTGCGGCAGGTCACCTGCGCCGACCGCAGTCAGCACTTCGTCGACCTGGGCGATGCGCTCCTCGCGGTGCGGATCGGCGGCGTCGACCAGGTGCAGCAGGAAGTCGGCCTCGCGCGCCTCGGACAGGGTCGAGCGGAACGCGGCGACCAGGTCATGCGGAAGGTCGCGCACGAAGCCCACCGTATCGGCCAGCACGACGCTGCCGCCGGGCACGGCGATGCGACGCACCGTCGGGTCCAGGGTGGCAAACAGCTGGTCGGCGGCGTACGCCTCGGCGCCGGTCAGGGCATTGAACAGCGTCGACTTGCCGGCGTTGGTGTAGCCGACCAGGGCAACGCGCGGCAGTTCACTGCGCAGGCGCGCGCGGCGCATCTGGGTGCGCTGCACCTCGACCTTCTCCAGCCGCTTCTGCAGCTGCTCCACCCGCTTCTGCAGCAGGCGGCGGTCGGTTTCCAGCTGGGTTTCACCCGGGCCTCGCAGGCCGATGGAACCGCCGCGCTGGCGCTCCAGGTGGGTCCAGCCGCGCACCAGCCGCGTGGCAAGGTGGCGCAGCTGCGCCAGCTCCACCTGCAGCTTGCCTTCGTGGCTGTGCGCACGCTGGGCGAAGATGTCCAGGATCAGGCCGGTACGGTCGATCACCCGGCGCTCCAGGAAACGTTCCAGGTTGCGTTCCTGGCCCGGACTCAGCGAGTGGTTGACCAGGATCAGGTCAGCGCCGGTTGCATCGGCCGCCGCCTTGATCTCGTCCAGCTTGCCGCTGCCGATCAGGGTCGACGGGTTGGGACGGTCAAGGCGCGCGGTGATGGTGGCGGCAATGCTGGCCCCTGCCGAGCGGGCCAGATCACCGAACTCTTCCAGCACGTCGTCTTCCAGCTTGCCGAAGTGGGGCTGGATCAACAGGGCGTTTTCGCCCTTTTTCGAGCGGTCAAACATTCACCGCTCCAGAATTACTCGTCTGCTTCATCACCCGCCTGACCGTTTTCACCCGACTGCACGTAGCCACCACCCGGCCCGACCTTCACGTTACGCGCCGGCACGACGGTGGAAATGGCGTGCTTGTAGACCATCTGGCTGACGGTGTTGCGCAGCAGGACCACGAACTGATCGAACGATTCGATCGTGCCCTGCAGCTTGATGCCGTTGACCAGGTACACCGAAACCGGCACGCGTTCGCGCCGCAGTGCATTCAAGAAAGGATCCTGCAGCGATTGCCCCTTGGACATTGCTAACTCCTGATTATTGTTCTTATTGGGTTGCCGGCGGTTGCCACGGCCCCCGAGCCGCCCGCCGGTCCATGATGGTACACGGCCAGCGGCGGTTCAGCGTGCGACGAAGGTCGACACCGCGCTTGCCAGGCGCTCCTGGTCGATATGGGGATCGAACCAGCGGGCATCAAGCTCGCCACGCAGCCAGGTCAGCTGGCGCTTGGCCAGCTGCCGGGTGGCGAAGATGGCCTTGTCGCGGAAGCGGGCGGCGTCGCCCTGCCCGTCCAGGAATTCCCAGGCCTGGCGATAGCCGACCGCACGCACCGCCGGCAGGTCCAGCGGCGCGGCCACGGCCGCCATCTGCGGCAGGGCCCGCAGGGCACGCACCTCGTCAAGGAAGCCCTGGCCCAGCATCGCGTCGAAGCGGGCCTCGATGCGCTGGTGCAGCACCGCGCGGTCGCGCGGGGCCAGGATCAGCTTCAGGGTGCGCACCGGCAGGGGCGCCACGCCGGGGCGGCGCTGCCATTCACTGATCGGCGTGCCGGTCAGGCGGTAGACCTCGAGCGCACGCTGGATGCGCTGGGGATCGGTGGCGTGGATGCGCGCGGCGGCGGCCGGATCGACCTGCGCCAGTTCAGCATGCAGGGCGGCCCAGCCGCGCTCAGCAGCCTCGGCGCTCAGCACATCGCGCATCGCCGGGTCGGCCTCGGGCATGGGCGACAGCCCCTGCAGCAGGGCGCGGAAATACAGGCCTGTGCCACCGGCCAGGATCGGGGTCTTGCCGCGGGTGACGATGTCGGCCACCACACGGCCGGCGTCAGCGGCGAACTCGGCCGCCGAATAGGTCTGCCACGGGTCGCGCAGGTCCAGCAGGTGGTGCGGTGCCTGCGCCCGCTCGGCGGCATCGGGCTTGGCCGAACCGATGTCCAGGCCGCGGTAGACCAGCGCCGAATCGACACTGACGATCTCCCCGTCCAGCTGACGGGCCAGGGCGATCGCCGTGGCGGTCTTGCCACTGGCGGTCGGGCCCATCACCGCGATCGCCAGCGGACGCTGGTCGACGGACATCACTCTTCGCCCGGCCAGCGGATCGACGGGGCGGCATCGGCGCGGGGCGTCGGAACCGCATCCACGGCCTCCCAGATCTTCAATGCATCGACTGTGGCGGCCACGTCGTGCACACGCACGATGCGCGCGCCGCGCTGGACCGCGATCAGGTGTGCAGCCACGGATGACGCCACGCGCTCGGTCGCCACCGCACGGCCGGTCAGCTCGCCCAGGCTGCGCTTGCGCGACAGGCCGGCCAGCATCGGCACGCCCAGTTCCAGGAAACGCTCGGACCGGGCCAGCAGGGTCATGTTGTGGGCCGTGGTCTTGCCGAAACCGAAGCCCAGGTCGATCAGTAGATTCTTCCTGGCGATGCCGGCCATTTCGGCGGCGAACAGGCGCTGTACGAGGAAGCCATGGACCTCGGCCACCACGTCGTCGTAATGCGGGTCGGCCTGCATGTGGCCGGGTTCGCCCTGCATGTGCATCAGCACCACCGGCACGCCGGTGTCGGCAGCCGCGTCGAGCGCGCCGTCCTGGCGCAGGCCGAAGATGTCGTTGATCATGCCGGCACCGGCCGCCACGGCCGCGCGCATCACCTCCGGCTTGAAGGTGTCGATGCTGATCGGCACGGTGGTGCGGGCAGCGAGCTGTTCGATCACCGGCAGCACGCGCTGCAGCTCTTCCTCCACCGACACCGGCGCGGCGCCCGGGCGGGTGGACTCACCACCGATGTCGAGCAGGTCGGCGCCCTCCTCCACCAGCTTCAGGCCATGGGCCACGGCCGCGTCGGTGCTGTCATGGGCGCCACCATCGGAGAACGAATCCGGGGTGACATTGACGATGCCCATGACCCGGGCACGGTCCAGGCGCAGGATGCGGCCGGCGCAGTCGAGCTGGGGGGAGATATCGAACATGGGTGATCCTGCGGGCAACGGTGTCTAGTTTAAGTCCGCAGGGCCGCACGCTGCATCCTGGGGTGGTGCCGGCTGCGGGCCGGCACCGAAACCGGCGGCAGTTCCGCCCCGATCAGAAGTCGCCCAGGCGCGCGTTGTCCGTCGGTGCAGCCAGCCAGGCTGCCAGATCTTCACCGATCGCATTGACGGTGCGGTCGAGCACCGTGCAGGAGCCCTTGAAACCAGCAAAGGCACCCCCGCGGGAGATCCGCCTTGCGGTGACCGTCGCGACCTGGTGGCCATCCTCGAACAGGACACCACGCACTGCGGCAGACTTGAAATGCCCGACAAAGGCGTTGCCTGCGCTCTGCGCTTCGACCAGCTCCAGCCTCAACGAGCGCCCATTGCCGCTGTCGGCACCCACCGGTCCGGACACCAGGGTGTTGCCGTGGCGGGTGGCATTGCTGGCGAGCGACTGCGCCAATGTGGCACCGATGGTGCACTCGCTCTTGATGGCGTCGGCGATGATCGCTGATTCAGCGAACGGCACCGGTTGCACGACGCGTATCTCAGCGGCCGCAGCGGGCAGGACAACAGTCGCCAGCCCTGCGAGGGCAAGCGGAAGCAGCAGTTTCATGGTGATCCCCTGTAAACCCGGCCTCCCCCTATGGCGGCCGTGGTGGCGCATCCTGACGCGCAGCAGAGGTACCGCGCAAGGCCTCATCCACGCATGGCGTGGATCTGCCGTGCCGACCAACGGTCGGCACCCACCAACAGTTGCAGGAATCTGTCAGAGGCAGGGCGCAGCCCTGCCGGGAAAACCCTCAACGCTGCCGGCGGCGCTTCCTGTCCACGTACAGGGTCTTGATGATGCTCAGCAGGATGCCGACGGCGATGCCGACGCCGCAGCCCAGCAGCAGGTTGTCCACGGTCAGGCCCACGGCAACGCCGACGATGGTGGCGATGACCATTTCGACGGTATGGGAAATCGGTTGCGGCGGGGGAACGGACATGCGGGCTCCAGCGTAAGGCGGTGAATTCAGTCGGGCAGCGGGCCCGGAAACAACGAGGCCGGGTTTCCCCGGCCTCGTCTGCAATCAGCAATGGCGGGCCGTCAGTGCGACTCGGCCGGGCCGGCGATCGGCGGCAGCGGACGGGCGTCACCGCCCTTGTCGTTGCCACCACCGTCCTTGTTGGACTTGTTCCAGCCCGCCGGCGGCGGCGGATCGCGGCCTTCCATGATGGCGTCGATCTGCGGCGCGTCGATGGTCTCGTACTGCAGCAGCAGCTGCGACATCGCATGCAGCTTGTCGATGTTGGCCGTCATCAGCTCGGTGGTGCGTGCATAAGCCTCGTCGAGGATGTTGCGCACTTCCTCGTCGATGCGGCGCGCGGTGTCGTTGGACACGCTCTTGTGCTGGGTGACCGAACGGCCCAGGAACACCTCGTCGTCCTCTTCGCCATAGGCGATCGGGCCGAGCTGGTCGGACAGGCCCCACTTGGTGACCATGTTGCGGGCCATCTTGGTGGCACGCTCGATGTCGTTGGAGGCACCGGTGGTGACCTTGTCGGCACCGAAGATCAGCTCTTCGGCCACGCGGCCACCGTACAGCGAGCACAGCTGCGACTTGATCGCCACGCGGTTCATCGAGTACTTGTCGCCTTCCGGCAGGTACATGGTCACGCCCAGCGCACGGCCGCGCGGGATGATGGTGACCTTGTAGACCGGATCATGCTCGGGCACGAGGCGGCCGACGATGGCGTGGCCGGCTTCGTGGTAAGCGGTGAGGGTCTTCTCGTCCTCGCTCATGGCCATCGAGCGGCGCTCGGCACCCATCAGGATCTTGTCGCGGGCACGGTCGAAGTGGTCCATGCGGACCTCCTTCTCGTTGCCACGCGCGGCGAACAGGGCCGCCTCGTTGCAGAGGTTGGCCAGGTCGGCACCGGAGAAGCCCGGGGTACCACGCGCGATCACCATCGGCTCGACATCGTCGGCCAGCGGCAGCTTGCGCATGTGCACCTTCAGGATGTGCTCGCGGCCCTTCACGTCCGGCAGGCCGACCACGACCTGGCGGTCGAAGCGGCCCGGGCGCAGCAGCGCCGGGTCCAGCACGTCCGGACGGTTGGTCGCGGCGATGACGATCACGCCTTCGCCACCCTCGAAGCCGTCCATTTCGACCAGCAGCTGGTTCAGGGTCTGCTCGCGCTCGTCGTGACCGCCGCCCAGGCCGGCACCACGATGGCGGCCGACGGCGTCGATTTCGTCGATGAAGATGATGCACGGCGCGTGCTTCTTGGCCTGCTCGAACATGTCGCGCACGCGGCTGGCGCCGACGCCGACGAACATTTCGACGAAGTCCGAACCGGAGATCGAGAAGAACGGCACCTTGGCTTCGCCGGCGATGGCCTTGGCCAGCAGCGTCTTGCCGGTACCCGGCGGGCCCACCATCAGCACGCCGCGTGGAATCTTGCCGCCCAGCTTGGTGAACTTGGACGGGTCGCGCAGGAAGTCGACCAGTTCGCCCACTTCTTCCTTGGCCTCGTCGCAACCGGCGACGTCGGCGAAGGTGACCTTGATCTGGTCTTCGCCCTGCAGCTTGGCGCGCGACTTGCCGAAGGACATCGCGCCCTTGGCACCGCCGCCACCGCCCTGCATCTGGCGCATGATGAACAGCCAGAAGCCGATGATCAGGATGACCGGCAGGAAGTTCATCAGGATGGCCGCGAAGGAAATGCCGCTGGACGGCTCTTCCTGCACGATGTCCACGTTCTTGGTGCGCAGCACGTTGATCAGGTCGCGATCAGCCGGCGCGGCGATGGTGGCCGTCTGGCCGCCACGGGTGGTGTAGGTGATCTGGTTGGTCAGGCCGCGCGAATCGCCACCGAAGGTGACCTTCTGCACGTTGCCGCTGTCCACCTGGTCCAGGAACTGCGAATACGTCGCGCCCTGCGCCCCGGCCCCGGAGGACTTGGGCGAGAAGCTCTGGAAGACCACCATCAGCACGACGGCGACGACCACCCATAGCAGGAGGTTCTTGGTCAAGTCGTTCATCCTCATTGGCTCCGGCGTTCCTCTTAGTGCGGGTCTTGCGTTGGGGTCGAGCGTACTCGGCGAGCTTACTTCATGTGGGCGCGTTTTCCCTGTCCCAAGGCATACACCTCGGGCGAGCGCTTGCGCGAGGCTTCCGGCTTGCGGATGGAGACCTTGTCGTACCGGCGGCGCATCTCGCGCACATAGTCGTCAAAGCCCTCGCCCTGGAACAGCTTGATCAGGAACGCCCCACCGGTCTTGAGGTGGTTGTCGGCGAAGTCCAGCGCAAGCTCGGCCAGGTGCATCATCCGCGGCTGGTCGACCGCGCCCACACCACTCTTATTGGGGGCCATGTCCGACAGCACAAGGTCTACCGGCTGATCCCCGAGCATGGCTTCAAACTGCGATAGGACGGTTTCTTCCCTGAAGTCACCGTGAAGGAACTCCACACCGGCCAGCGGCGGCATGTCCAGGATGTCCAGCGCCAGCACGCGGCCGGTATCGCCGATCTGTCTCCGGACCTGCTGAGACCAGCCGCCCGGGGCCGCACCGAGGTCGACCACCACCATGTGCGGCTTCAGCAACCGGTCACGTTCGAGCAGCTCCTCGAGCTTGTAGGCCGCGCGCGAGCGCATGCCTTCGGCCTGCGCCTTCTTCACGAAGGGGTCGGAGAAGTGTTCCTTGAGCCAGCGCTGGCTGCTTTTGCTACGGGTGGCCATTGGAAATAGGGGCTGATGGGGTCGCCATGATACCCTGATCGTCCCATTCAACCCCCTTTTCCTGCATGTCCATCGCACTGACCGCCTCCCAGACCCGTTTCCTGCGCGGCCACGCCCACGACCTCAAGGCCCTGCTGCAGACCGGCGGCAAGGGCATCACCCCGGCCTTCATCGCCGAGCTGAACGAAGTCCTGGAACGCCACGAACTGGTCAAGGTGAAGGTTGCCGCCGAGGACCGTGACGCCCGTGACGCGATGATCGCTGAGATCGTCGAAGCCACCGAGGCGGCGCTGGTGCAGCGCATCGGCCACGTCGCCGTGCTGTACCGCCCGAGCAAGGAACAGCGCCAGATCGTGCTGCCGCGCGGCTGATCGCCCTGCCCCCATGCAGCTGAACCACGAACCGCCCGATTACGCCTACAGCCTGCGCGCCGCCGACGGCCGCTCGGCCAGGGTCAACGACCTGGTGCTGGGGCAAAGCTTCTTCCTGACCCCCGACCAGCTGGTCGCGGAGTGGCCGGTGCGCCAGGCGTCCGACCTGCAGCTGGCCGATATCGAAGCGATTCTTGCGCTGAACCCGGCGCTGATTGTGCTGGGCACCGGCGACCGCCAGGTATTTCCGCCGGCGGCCGTGATGGCGGCCTGCCTGTCGCGCGGCATCGGCCTGGAAGTGATGAACAATCCGGCCGCCGCGCGCACGTTCAACATCCTTGCCGGCGAAGGCCGCAAGGTGGCCGCCGCCTTCATTCTGGAAGGTTGAGGCCGGAGCCGCCGGGCGTGGCCCGGCGTTATTCGCGCGAAGCGACGCAGCGGAAGTCGGCGAAATCCTTCAGCCGGCCGGTCAGGCGCCCCCCTTGGCCCCAGCGTATATCCATGATCTTCCAGCCCATGCCCTGCCTCTCGAGCAGGACCTGATCGGTCCAGCGTGTGTCACCCGCCGCCATGTCAACCCGGACCCATGCGGCATCACCGCGCGCCGTGGGCTGACCGACGCTTGCTGTTTCCGGGCGATCCGGCGCCCACAGATAGGGACTCTGGTCGAGCATGTGTGGCTTTTCGTCATGCGCAGCCAACGCAGAGCATGCCCTTTCGTAGGTCCGCTGGGCCTCCACAGCTGCACGGAGGGCGTCGCCGAGCAGTGGATCGATGCTCGCCTCACTCGGCGTTGACGCCTGGAGGGCGGCATACAGACGACTCACCACGCTGTGGGGATCGTCGGAAGCGGCGGCCATGGGTGCGATGGTGAACAGTGCAAGCAGGCAGGCAACGCGATTCATGTGGCACCTGACACGAAGGATACCGCCGCAGCATGCCGCACTTTCCCGCCCGGCAGGAATATGAATATGCGACAGATGATGACGCAAATGACCCGAACCACGGTGCTGGGATGAAGCGCGCCGACATGGCCCGGCATCACCCTGGATTGCAAGCTGTCTGTAGCGCCCGAGCCGATGCTCGGACGGCGCCGCATCGCGGCGCAAAGCACGCCGGGCACGGCCCGGCGCTACCCGTATCTGCCTGCGCTAGCGCGCCGGCAGATACTGCTGCGGGTCGACCGGCTTGCCGTTGTAGCGGATCTCGAAGTGCAGCATGTCGCGGTTGGCCCCGGTGCGGCCCATCTCGGCGATCTGTTCACCCGCCTTGACGCTCTGCCCTTCGTTGACCAGGCGCTTGCGGTTGTGGCCATAGGCCGACAGCCACTGGTCGCTGTGCTTGATGATGATCAGCTCGCCGTAGCCGACCAGGCCGGCACCGGAATACACCACCACGCCATTGGCGGTGGCGCGCACGGCAGCGCCGCTGGAGCCGGCGATGTCCACGCCCTGCTTGGTCGCATCGCCCGCCACGTAACGACCGACGATCGCGCCGTCTGCCGGCCAGCGCCAGCCGATGTTGCTCTTCACCGGCCCTACCGGGGCCGTCGCGACCGGCGTCGGCGTCGTCGTGCCTGCGGTACCACGCGGCGGGGTCACCACCGTGGTCGGCGCACGGCCGCCGGTGGCGCCGGCCGGATACAGGCGGATGACCTGCCCCGGGTAGATCTGCGAGGGATTGTCCAGCCGGTTCCAGGCGATCAGGTCGGCCGGCGTGATGTCATGGATGCGGGCCAGCGCGTAGATCGTGTCGCCCTTGCGCACGACCACGGTCTGCCCCGGCTTGGCAACCGAAGTCTTCGGCGTGCTGACAGTGGTGCCACCGCTGCTGCCGCCGGGGCGGACGACGGTGGCGGTGCCACAGGCGGCCAGGGTGGATACCAGCAACGCCAGCGCGCCGATGCGCACTCCCTTGCTCAGACAATCTGCACTCATGCGAACTTCGACCTCCATACAAGCCAGGCAACCAGCCCCACCACCAGCGCGGTGGCGATCCAGCCCAGCGGTTCAATCCAGCGGCGCAGCGCCGCTTCGGCACGCGCACCACCGATGCGGATGACCGCGGCCAGCACGTACACGCGCTTGCCGCGGCCGATCAACATGCTCAGCAGGTACTGTGGCATGGGCACGCCGACGATACCCGAAGCCCATGTGAAGACCTTCATCGGGATGGGCATGAAGCCCCCCAGCACCAGGAAGGTGAACACCGCCCACGGCGACTCGGCCATCTTGGCCTGCACGGTGGCGATGCCCTGCTCGATGGCCGGCAGCATGCCCAGCGCCTCGAACACCGGCTTGATCGCCTCGAAGGCGAAATGCCCCAGCGCATAGCCGACCACCGCGCCGACCATGGAGCCGGCCAGGCTGAGCGTGGCGAACCACCAGCCGCGCTTGGGCTGGGCCACGCACATCGGCGCCAGCATCACTTCCGGCATGACCGGGAAAATGATGGCTTCAAAGAAACTCAACACCGTCAGGTAGGTCGGCGCGCGTTCGTGCGCCGCCCACTTCATCGCCCGCTCGTACAGCGGCCCGAAAATCTTCATGCAACCCTGCTCCGTGGATTCAATCGAGCATGCCAGACAGCAGCGGCACGAACGTGACCGGTGCCAGCACGCGTTGTTCGATGCTGCCGTCTTCCCTGCGGTCCAGCTGTACCAGTGACTGGCCGCCCGGGCCACCCACCGGCGCCACCAGGCGCCCACCGACAGCCAGCTGCTCGACCAGGGCATCGACCAGGGCCGGCGCGGCCGCGGTGACCACCACCGCATCGTAGGGGCCGTGCTCGGCCCAGCCGACGCGGCCGTCATCATGCTTGGTACGGATGTTCATGCCCAATGCGCGGAAGCGCTTGCGGGCCTGCCGCAGCAGATCGCCGATGCGCTCGACGGTGTAGACCTCCAGGCCCACGGCGCCGAGCACGGCGGCCTGGTAGCCCGAGCCGGTGCCTACTTCCAGCACCGTCTTCGGCGCGACCTGCAGCACCGCCTCGGTCATGCGGGCCACGACCCACGGCTGCGAGATGGTCTGCCCATGGCCGATCGGCAGCGCGGTGTCTTCGTAGGCACGCGAGGCCAGGGCCTCGTCGATGAACAGATGGCGCGGCACCACCCGGATCGCGTTCAGCGTGGACTCGTCGACGATGCCGGCTTCGCGCAGGCGATCGACCAGGCGGTCGCGCACCCGCTGCGAGGTCATGCCGATGCCAACCGCTTCCGGCTGCAGGCGCAGGCGCGGGCTCATGCCGGCTGGTCCAGCGCGGCGCTGAGGCCGCCGACCCAGCTGGCCACTTTCTCAAGTGCCTGGTAGCGGGTCAGGTCGACCTGGATGGGCGTGATCGAGATGTGGCCGGTGCGCACGGCATTGAAATCGGTGCCGGGGCCGGAATCCTGTTCACGACCGGCCGGGCCGATCCAGTACACGTCGTTGCCGCGCGGGTCCTTCTGCGCGATGCAGCCCTCGGCGCGATGACGGTTGCCCAGGCGGGTCACTTCGAAACCCTTGACCTCGCTCCACGGCAGGTCGGGCACGTTGACGTTGAGGATGGTGTCGGCCGGCAACGGATCGGCCTTCAGGCGGGCGACGATCTCCACTGCGGCACGCGCGGCGGTCTCGAAGTGCTTCGGATCGTGGTTGCGGGTGACCAGGGAAACAGCCACCGCCGGCAGGCCGAGGAAGCGACCTTCCATCGCCGCCGAGACGGTGCCCGAATAGATGACGTCGTCGCCGAGATTGGCGGCGTTGTTGATGCCGGAAACGACAATGTCGGGTTCGAATTCGAGCAGGCCGGTCAGCGCCAGGTGCACGCAGTCGGTCGGAGTTCCTGCCACCGAGACGGTGTAGTGGTCGATGCGCTTGAGCCGGATCGGCAGGTCCAGCGTCAGCGAATTGCTGGCACCGGAACGATCACGGTCGGGGGCGACCACCGTCACTTCATGGCCGGCCTCGCGCAGCACCGCGGCAAGCATCCGGATGCCTGCGGCGTCGACGCCATCATCGTTACTGACCAGGATGCGCATCTTCGATTTAACCGCTTGATTTTCCAAGAATTCGATTCCGTCACCTTGTCGCGTGGGCGGGACCACCCGCGCCCCTGTCGGGGGCCGGCGATCGCGCAAGTGCGTCGGGTATTGTGCCGCAAGCGGGCCGCCGGTCCTACCCTGCCGGTGGTGATGCGCGTCATCGAATCGACATAGGCAGACCCGCGCGGGCGGTTTACCCTGTGCGCATGTCGCACCCTGAAGATGAAGATCCGGCCGCCCTGTTCCGTGCGGCCATCGGCGAAGTGAAGCCGCTGCGCAAGGAGGTCGAGCCAGCGCCCGCGGCGCCGCGACCGAAGCCGCGCGCGCGCATGGCCGAACGCGACGAAGCCGAGGCGGCGGGTGAGTTCGCCCGCCTGCTGCGCGACAGCAGCCCGCTGGAAGCCGGCGACACCGCCAGCTACCGCCGCGACAACCTGCCGCCGCGCATGTTCCAGCGCCTGAAGCGCGGCCAGTATTCGGTGCAGGACGAACTGGACCTGCACGGCGCGACCGCCGCGCAGGCAGAGATGCTGCTGCGCCAGTTCCTGCTGGAAGCGCACGCTCACGAGTACGGCTGCGTGCGCATCATCCACGGCAAGGGCCTGCAGTCCGATGGCGGCGCACCGGTGTTGAAGAACCTGGTGGACCGACTGCTGCGGCTGCGCAACGACGTGCTTGCGTTCCACTCGGCGCCGACCGGCCAGGGTGGCACCGGTGCGGTGCTGGTGTTGCTGGCGCGGCGTTGATCCCCGCATCCACGCAGGGCGTGGATCTACGACCTGCACGTCGGCCCCCGTCCACGCATGGCGTGGATCTACGACCTGCACGGCGGCCCGCATCCACGCAT
>NZ_JACVTT010000031.1:0-46685 GCF_016624665.1 Stenotrophomonas sp. S39
GAGCCCATGCTCGGCTTTCCCGTGAAATGCAGCCGAGCATGGGCTCGGCTCTACAGTAGATCCACGCCATGCGTGGGTGAAGCCGTCCAGTAGATCCACGCCATGCGTGGATGGCGTCATTTCTGCAGCGTCATCTCATCCAGCACCCACATCGCCGGGCGCGTATCGCCGGTGAAGTTGATGCACAGATCGTCGCGACCCGAGATCCCCTTCGGCAGCGCCGCGCGCAGGGTGACAAAGCCATCGGCATCGGTGTTGGCCGGCAGCGGTACCTGGGCCACGACCTTGCCGGTGCAGTCACCGCGACGGACCAGCATCTCGCCGTTGCGGCTCCTGGCCTTCTCGAACTTGCGCGCGGGCTCGTCGTGGGCCAGCTGGAAGTAGTACGGAATGCGCCCGGCCCGGACTTCAACACTGCCGATGCCGTCCAGCTGTGCCGACGGCCAGCGCCAGCACGGCTGGAAGATGTCCACGGTGAAGACCGTGCGTGCGCCTTCGCGCGGGCCGTCGTCTTCCAGGCGCAGCACCAGGCCCTTTTCGCCCACGCAGCTGCGCAGTTCCTGGCTGTGGCGGCTGAGCAGCGACTGCGCGGTGAACGAGGCCACCGTCGGTGCGGCGGCCAGCGGCTGGCCCTGGAAGAACGCGGCCGCCTGCACGGTGGCCGGCAGCGGCTGGGTCAGCGGCTGCTGGTACAGCGGCGAGGACGCCGTCACCGGGCTGCCGTTGGTGCTGTAGCGCACTTCATAGCCCAGCGGGTTGGCCAGCGACACGGTCACCGTGTTCGCGGCGCGCTCGTCGGTATGGGCCACGCCCACTTCGAACGGTGTCTGCGCATAGGCCAGGCCCCAGGCGCGGTAGCGTTGCAGCTGCGCGGGCAGGCGGGCGAGGAAATCGCGGAAGTCGCGCTGCTCCGGCGTGCTCCAGCCGGTTTCGGCCACGGCGGCCAGGCGCGGGAACAGGTTGTGCTGCAGGCGTGCGTAGCTGCGCGTGTGCTCGGTGAACATGTTCGCCTGCAGGCCCAGGATGTGCCCGCGCTTGTCGGCGGCCAGCTCGGCCGGCACCGGCTCGAAGGCGTACAGCTTGGCCAGGTTGACCTGCGCCGGGCGGCCCGGCGGCTCGTTCGGCGAGCCGGTCTGCAGGTAATCCAGGTACAGGTGGCTGACCGGCGACATCACCACGTCATGGCCGCTGCTGGCTGCAGCCAGGCCGCCTTCGGTGCCGCGCCAGGACATCACCGTGGCCTGCGGCGGCAGGCCGCCTTCGAGGATCTCGTCCCAGCCGATCAGCCGGCGGTCGTGTTCCTCCAGGAAGGTCTCCAGGCGCTTGATGATGTGGCTCTGCATGGCCATCTCATCCTTGATGCCCAGTTCGCGCATGCGCTGCTGCACCTGCTTCGATGCGATCCACTGGTCCTTCACCGCCTCGTCGCCACCCACGTGCACGTACTTGGCCGGGAACAGCTGGATCACTTCTTCCAGCACGTTCTCCAGGAAGGTGACGGTGCCGTCCTCGACATTGAACAGGTTCGGGAACACGCCCCATTCGCTGATCGGCTTCAGCGGGGTGCTGATCGAGCCCAGTTCCGGGTAGGCCGCGATCGCCGCCGTAGCGTGGCCGGGCACGTCGATTTCCGGAATCACCTGGATATGCAGCGCGGCAGCATAGGCGATCACTTCACGGATCTGCTCCTGCGTGTAGAAACCGCAGTACGGGTATTCCTGCTTCGTCACCGGATCGATGCCGCCATCGCCGGCCGGCAGGCGGCAGCTGCCCACTTCGGTCAGCTTCGGGTAGCGCTTGATCTCCATGCGCCAGCCCTGGTCATCGGTCAGGTGCCAATGGAAGGTGTTGAGCTTGTGCGCGGCCATGGCATCGAGCACGCGCTTGATTTCATCCAGGCTCTGGAAGTGGCGTGCCGAGTCGAGCATGAAGCCGCGCCAGCTGAAACGCGGCGCATCCTGGATCTGCACGGCCGGCAGCACGCCCTGGCTGCCGCCGGTGGCCAACTGGGCCAGGGTGGTGGCGCCGTAGAACAGGCCGGTCTCGTTGCCGGCCTGCACCAGCACGCCCTGAGCGGTGCTCTCCAGCGTGTAGCCCTCGCCGCTGTCGCGGAAGGTGGGAATGATCTGGAAGCGGATGCCGCCGGCCTTTGCCGCGGTCTTGCCGCTGGCCAGCGCCAGGCGCGGGCCGCCACTGCGCGCCAGCAGGTCGGCGAACTGGGCTGCCACGCGCTGCTCGGCTTCGCTGTCGGCGTGCAGGGTCGTGCCTGCGGCCACGGTGATGCCGGCACCACTGCCACGCTGCACGTTGGCCGGCGCGGGGATCAGCATCAGGCTGCCGGCGCGCAGCTGCGGGCCGGGGCCGGTATCCAGTGCCGGCAGATCGGCAGCCTGGGCGGCGGCGGGAAGCAGCGCCAGGCCCAGCAGCATGCTGGCAAGGGGGAAGGGTCGCATCGTCTCACTCCTGTGGTGGGCGGCTCGCTGTGCCGCGCGTGGCCGCCGCGCAGGCGGCGATTCCGGTCTCCCATCGTACGACGGGCCCGGAAATCCGGGCCCGTCGCGATGTGCAGCTGGTGCAGTCTTAGAACTTGAAGTGCAGGGTGGCCATGTAGCGGCGGCCACTCTTGTACTTGCCAGCCAGGTGTTCCTTGTCGCCCAGGTACTGGAAGTAGGTCTCGTCCAGCAGGTTCTGTGCGTCCACCGTCAGCGACCAGTTGTCGTTGAAGGTGTAGCCGAAGCTGGCACCCAGTTCCGCGTAGTCGTCCACGCTGGACGGGGCGGCACCGGCCACGTAACCGCCGGCCAGGTAGCTGTCACGCCAGTTGTAGGTCAGGCGCGCATTGATCGGGCCCTTCTCGTAGTACGGGCTGAAGGCAATGGCATTGCGCGACTGGTAGGGCAGCGGATCGCCGGTGTTGTTCTCACCATTGGCGTAGGTGTAGTTGGCGGTCAGGCCGAAGCCGCTTTCGCCGAAGGGCTGCTGGAAGCTGATGTTGAAGCCCTTGACGTGGCCGCTGCCGGCGTTGCGCGGGCGCTGGATGCTGTAGTCGCAGTAGCCGTCGGCGGTGCAGCCGTTGGTACCGACGAGGTTCGCCCAGGTGGCCGGCGAGGTATCGCGGATCGAGTTGTACTGGCGCTCGATCGTGGCCGAGGTATCGATGTAGTTGTCGATCTTCTTGTAGAACACCGACCAGGCCACCACCGCCTGCGGCGCGTAGTAGTACTCGGCCGAAGCGTTGAAGTTCCACGACTCATACGGCGACAGATCGGCGTTGCCGCCCGAACCGGTCAGGGTGGTGTCGTTGAGGAAGGTGTTGTTGACCATCTGGTTGTACGGCGCCCAGGCGATCACCTTGGCCGCGGCGAAGCGGAACACCCAGTCGTTGTCGGTGTCCCAGGCCACGTTCAACGACGGCAGCACGAAGTCTTCCTTCTTCGTGCGGGTCTGCCACTTGCTGTCCAGGTCGGTCAGGGTGGGCGTGCCGCCGTAGACGAAGCCGCTGCCTTCGGTCTTGGAATCGACGTAGCGCACGCCCAGGTTGCCGCGCAGCGGGCCGTTGGAGAAGTTCAACTGCGCGTAGGCCGCGTTGTTGGTCTGGGTCAGCGCCCAGCTGTTGTTGAGGTAGCTGGCCGGATCGGGGTTGCTGTAGTCGATCGGGCTGTTGCGCACCCAGTTCAGCACGTTGTTGCGGCCGGCCTGCACGTGGTGGCCCTGGTCGCTGGTGAAGCCCTGGATGTCGGTCAGGCCGATGGTGCCCACGTCGGCCAGCGTGCCCGGGGTGACGCCGCCGTACACGTTGAGGGTGAAGGCCTCATCGTGCTTGCCGTGGCGCACGCCGAACTGCAGCTGGTTGAAGATGCTGTCGAACTGGACGTTGAAATCGAGCTGGGCGTAGGTGTCCTTGCTCTCGGTGGAGAACACGCCGTTGTTGCCGAACCAGCCACCGGCCGAGCCCCAGTTGGCCGGGTCGCGGGCGCCTGCCGGGTCATCGAAGGTGATGCCCTTGTCCATGTTCCAGCTGTAGCCGCCGTTGTAGAACGGCTCGATGAAGTACTGGGCCAGGTTCTTGTTGTCGGACTTGCTCTGGCCGGCCTGGCCGGTCACGCCCCAGCTTTCGCCCTTCCAGGCGCCGCGCAGGTCCACGCCCTTGGTGACCACTTCGGACAGGCGCACGTTGTTGTCATAGATCAGCGTGCCGCTGTTGGCGATGGCGCTGGGGTTGGAATGGCCGCTGGTGGCCACGCCATTGCGCACGTCGCCGAGCTGGTTGACGGCGTTGACGGTGCCCGGGTTCCAGGTCAGGAAGGAATAGAGCGACTGGTTGTAGTTGTCGAACTTTTCCTTGATGTACATGCCGCTCAGGTTGAACTCGAGCTCGTCGGTCGGCTTGAACTGCAGGTTGACCACGGCGCTGTCACGCTTGCGTTCCTGCTGGAACCAGGCGGCGTTGAACGAGTTCGGCACGTCCACGTCGGCGGCCACGCCGGTGGCGTTGGGGAAGGTGCTGGCCTTGGTGTAGCCGAACACTTCCTTGCCCTGGCGGTCGACGGCTTCTTCGTAATGCTGCGCCGACACGGCCACGCCGAAGGTTTCGTCGTTGTTCTTCCAGCTGTACAGCACGGCAGCGTTCGGCTTGCCTTCGCTGGCCTGCTGGCTGTAGCTGTAGCCCACCGAGGCGGCCACTTCGTTCTGCTTCAGGTCCAGCGGCTGGCGGGTGTGCATCAGCACGGTGCCGCCGAGGCTGCCTTCGGTCAGTCGCGCTTCGGACGACTTGATGATCTCGGCGCGGCCCAGGATCTGCGGGGCCAGCAGCGTGTAGTCGAAGCCGCGGTTGGGCTGCTCGCCATAGAGCCAGATGGCCTGGGCCACCGGGTGGTTGTCGAGGAAGGACAGGTTGAGGCTGGGGTCGGTGCCGTCGATGCTGACGCGCTCGCCCTGGCCGAAGCGGCGGTCCAGGGTGACGCCCGGGATCTGCGACAGCGCTTCAGCAACGTTGGTGCTGGGGAACTTGCCGATGTCCTCGGCGGTGATCGCTTCGGACACACCGACGTTGTTGCGCTTGGTGTCCAGCGACTTTTCCAGGCTGGCGCGGATGCCCACCACCTGCACGGTGTCCAGGTCCTGCGGGGTGGCCTGCTGGGCGTGCGCCGAGAAGGCGAGGCAGCCGACGATGGCTGCCGAAAGCAGAGTCTTGCGGGTGTTCATGATGTCTCTCCTCATCACTGATGTGCGTTGTCGGCGGCGAACGAATGGCAGGTCATGCCTGGCGCCAGCAGGGGCTGCCGGGCGCGATGGTGCGATTCCAGTGCGTCGTGCGTACTGCGGTGCTGCGTACTGCTTGCTGCGTACTGCGGTTCAGGCGTTGGCGTGGAGCAGGAACCAGCTGGCGGCGCCGATGACGCCCAGCTGCCCGTGCTCGACCACCTTCACCGGGATGCGTGCCAGCGCTTCGCCCATCGGCCCCTTCTGCAGGTAGCGTTCGACGAAGGTGCTGGCATGCAGGTATTCGCGGATCTGCGGCAGGATGCCGCCGGCCAGGTAGACACCGCCCTGTGCGCCATAGAACAGCGCCATGTCACCGATGGTGCTGCCGAGCAGGCCGCAGAACACATCCAGCGCCTGGCGCGCCAGGGCATCGGTGCCGGCCATCGCTGCGGCGGTCACCGCATCCGGGCTGGCCAGTACCGGTGCCTGCCCCTGCAGCGCGCAGATGGCGCGGTACAGGTTCATCAGGCCGGGGCCGGACAGCGCGTGTTCGATCGACACGTGCGCGCGGTCGCGCTGCATGTGGCGGACGATCGCCATTTCCAGTTCGGTGCTGGCCGCCAGCGTCGGCTGGCCGGCTTCGGTGGGCAGGACCACCGGGCCGTTCGGGGTGGGGATCCACAGTGCGGCGCCCAGGCCGGTGCCGGGGCCGACCACCAGGGTCGGGCCGCGCGGTGCGGTTTCGGGGCCGCACAGGTGCAGCACGCCGCTGGCATCCACCTGCGCGGCGGCATAGGCCACCGCTTCGAAGTCGTTGACGATGTGCACGTGCTGCAGCCCGACGTCCGCTTCCACCTGGCGGGCCGACAGCGGCCACGGCAGGTTGGCGGTGATCACCGTACCGTCCTCGCGGGCGAAGCCGGCGGTGGCCACCACGCACTGGCTGGGCCGCGCGCTGTCACCGAGGAAGTCGGTGAGGATCGCGCTGAGGCCGGCGTAGTCGGCGTTGCGGTACTTGCGGTATTCCAGCAGCTGCACCGGATGTGCCTCGTCTCCGCTGGCCTGGGCCCGGGCCACGCGCACATGGGTGCCACCGACGTCGGCAGCCAGGAACGAGGGCGCGACTCGGGACAGGACATGGGCCGGGGCGGGGTGGCTGGCGGTCACGCGGGCTCCTGCTGCAGGTGAGGGCCGGACCCACGAAAGGCCCGGCGATTGGGCGGAGTCTGTAACTGCGCTGACAACGATGTCAACGAGTTCGTGACACTTTCGTTGCTGCGCCGCAACGAATGAGAGACACGGTAAACGTTTACATGGTCTTGACCTGGCGTTAACCCGAAAGCCGTTGCGCCATGGGCCTCTAGGGCCAGAGCGCATTCAGCGCGGATCAGTTGTGTCGCCTTGCGCAGTGCAGCACGGCCGCATCGGGCCTGTGCAATCAAGTTGACAAACCGCTGTGGTCCATCGAAAGAATGTGACAACGTTGTTCCCAGCCACTCTCCGACCCCGCCTTCTGCGGTGGTCGCCGCAGGAGCCCACCCGATGTCCGCCGTCACTGCTGCAAGCGCGCGCCCGAACGTTGCCGCCTCCATCGCCATCGTCGGCGTGCTGTTCTTCCTGATCGGCTTCTTCACCTGGCTCAACGGCCCGTTGATCACCTTCGTCAAGCTGGCCTTCGAGCTCAGCGAAGTCGGTGCCTTCCTGGTGCTGATGGTGTTCTACCTGTCCTACTTCTTCCTGGCCTTGCCGTCGTCGTGGATCCTGCGCCGCACCGGCATGAAGAAGGGGCTCAGCCTGAGCCTGCTGGTGATGGCCGGCGGCGCGGCGCTGTTCGGTGAATTCGCCACGCAGCGCTGGTACCCGGGCGCACTCGGTGGCCTGTTCGTGATCGGCAGCGGCCTGGCCCTGCTGCAGACCGCGATCAATCCCTACATCTCCATCCTCGGCCCGATCGAAACGGCCGCGCGCCGCATTGCGCTGATGGGCATCTGCAACAAGATCGCCGGCATGCTGGCACCGGTGCTGATCGGCACGCTGGTACTGCATGGCATCGGCGATCTGTCGGCCACCGTCGCCACTGCCGACGAGGCCACCAAGGCGCAGCTGCTCAACGAATTCGCCGCCAAGATCCACGCGCCCTACCTGGCCATGGCCGGTGTGCTGGTGGTGCTGGCGGTGGCGGTGCTGTTCTCGCCGCTGCCGGAAATCAAGCCGTCCGAAGCCAATGCCACGCCGAAGGCCGCGGGTGCTGCCGAACGCCGCAGCATCTTCCAGTTCCCGCACCTGTGGCTGGGCGTGCTGTGCCTGTTCGTCTACGTCGGCGTGGAAGTGATGGCCGGCGATGCCATCGGTACCTATGGCCACGGCTTCGACCTGCCGCTGGACCAGACCAAGATGTTCACCTCGCTGACCCTGTTCGCCATGCTCATCGGCTACGTGGTCGGCCTGCTGCTGATCCCGCGGGTGGTCTCGCAGTCGCGCTACCTGACCCTTTCGGCGGTGCTGGGCGTGCTGTTCTGCCTGGGCGCCTGGGCCACCCACGGCTATGTCTCGGTGGCCTTCGTGGCGCTGCTGGGCTTTGCCAACGCGATGATGTGGCCGGCGATCTTCCCGCTGGCCATCCGCGGCCTGGGTCGCTTCACCGAAACCGGCTCGGCCCTGCTGGTGATGGGCATCGCCGGCGGCGCGATCATTCCGCAGCTGTTTGCGGTGCTCAAGCAGCACATCGATTTCCAGCTGGTGTTCGTCCTGCTGATGGTGCCGTGCTACCTGTACATCCTGTTCTACTCGGTGATCGGCCATCGCGCCGGCCTGCCGCAGGACAAGGTCTGATCGGCGATGATGGACGGCAGCCAACCCCAGGAAAAGCCGATGCGCAGAGCGACCATCAAGGACGTTGCCGAAAAGGCCAAGGTCTCGCTGAAGACGGTGTCGCGGGTCATCAACAACGAACCGTCGGTGATGCAGGCCACCCGTGCGCGGGTGCTGCGGGCCATCGCCGAACTCGACTACGAACCCGATCCGTCGGCGCGCAACCTGCGCAGCGGCACCACGTTCGTGATCGGGCTGGTGTACGACAACCCCAACCCGTACCACATCATCGGCGTGCAGAACGGCGTGCTCGCCGCCTGCCGCGAAACCGGCTTCGGCCTGCAGATCCATCCGTGTGATTCGAGCTCGCCGATGCTGGCCGATGAACTGGCCGACTGGGTGCAGCGTTCGCGCCTGGCCGGGCTGGTGCTGACCGCGCCGATGTCCGAGCGCCGCGACCTGATCCAGACGTTGACCGCGCGCGGCATCAAGCTGGTGCGCATCATCGCCGCCACCGAGGATCCGGCCGATGGCGCCTGCGTGTTCGTCGACGACCGCGAGGCCGCCTACGAAGTCACCGAGCACCTGATCCAGCTCGGCCACCAGCGCATCGGCTTCCTCTGGGGTGGCTCCTCGCACCGGTCTTCGGGTGAACGCTATGCCGGTTACGAAGCCGCGCTGAAGGACTACGGCATGACCGTGGACAAGCACCTGGTGGTGCAGGGCGACTACACCTTCGACGATGGCTTCCGGGGGGCGCGCCGCCTGCTGGCGCTGCGCGAACCGCCCACCGCCATCTTCGGGTCCAACGATGAAATCGCTGCCGGCGTGCTGGCGGCGGCCAAGTCGGCGGGCATGAACGTGCCCTACGACCTGTCCATCGCCGGCTTCGAGGACAGCCCGTTCTCGCGCCAGTCGTGGCCGCCGCTGACCACCGCCAAGCAGGCCACCGAGGACATCGCCCGCCATGCCGCGCGCCTGCTGATCGCGCAGCTGCGCAGCGATGCCTACGACGATGCCCCCGCCGCCCTGCAGAACCAGGGCTTCGTGCCGCAGCTGGTGGTGCGCGGTTCCACCGCACCGATGCGCCCGGCCAGCGTGCGCCCCCTTCCTTCCGATCCCGCCTGAGTCCGCCATGTCGCTGTCCGACCCCACCGCCACCCTGATGTTCGCCGAGGCTGCTGAAGCGGCCGACGTGGTTGCCCGCCAGTTCGCCCGCAACCACGCCACCCTGGAAACGCTGGCCGCCAGCCTGCGCGCGGCACCGCCGCCGTTCGTGGTGACCTGCGCGCGCGGCAGCTCCGACCATGCCGCCACCTACGGCAAGTACCTGCTGGAAACCCAGCTGGGCCTGGTGGTCGCCTCGGCCTCGCCGTCGGTGGGTTCGGTCTACGCCGCACCGCTGCAGCTGCGCGGTGCGTTGTTCATCGTCATCTCGCAGTCGGGCAAGAGCCCGGACCTGCTGCGCAATGCCGAGGCCGCAAAGGCCGCCGGCGCGCGCGTGGTTGCCCTGGTCAACGTCGAGGATTCGCCGCTGGCGCAGCTGGCCGACACGGTCATCCCGCTGCATGCCGGTGCTGAGAAGAGCGTGGCGGCGACCAAGAGCTACCTGGCCTCGCTGGCCGCGCTGCTGCAGCTGGCCGCCTACTGGAAGCAGGACAGCAGCCTGCGCGCCGCGCTGGACCTGCTGCCCGATGCACTGCGTGCCGCGTGGCAGTGCGACTGGAGCGCGGTCTCCGATGGCCTGGTCGATGCCACCAACCTGTTCGTGCTCGGCCGTGGCCTCGGCCTCGGTGCGGCGCAGGAAGCGGCGCTGAAGTTCAAGGAAACCTGCAGCCTGCATGCAGAGGCCTACAGCTCGGCCGAGGTCAAGCACGGCCCGATGGCGCTGGTCGGCCGCGGCTTCCCGGTGCTGGCCTTCGCCCAGCCTGATGAAACCGGTGCAGGTACGCGCGCGGTGGTCGAGGAGTTCAGTGCGCGCGGTGCCCAGGTGTGGCTGGCCGGCGCCGGGGGCGACCTGCCGGTGGCCGTGGCGCCGCACCCGCTGTGCGCACCGCTGCTGACCGTGCAGAGCTTCTACCGCGCCATCAACGCACTGGCGATCCGCCGTGGCTTCAATCCCGACCTGCCGCCGCACCTGAACAAGGTCACGGAGACGGTCTGATGGCCACGGTCCTGCGCAACGCCCGCATCCTCACCGGCGATGATTTCCGCGACGACCTGGCGGTGGTGATCGAAGACGGCCGCATCATCGCGCTGCTGCCCGATGCCGCCCCGCAGCTGGGCCAGGCCGACGAGCAGGTGGACCTCGGCGGCGGCTGGCTGCTGCCGGGCTTCATCGACGTGCAGGTCAACGGCGGTGGCGGTGCGCTGTTCAACAACACCCCGGATGTCGCCTCGCTGCGCACCATCGCGCAGGCCCACCGGCGCTTCGGCACCACGGCGATGCTGCCGACGCTGATCAGCGACGACGTGGCGGTGATGCGCGAAGCGATCGCGGCGATGCGCGAGGCGATCGCACAGGCGGTACCGGGCGTGATCGGCATCCATCTTGAAGGCCCGTACATCGCCCCGGCGCGCAAGGGCACCCATGACGCCAGCAAGTTCCGCGTGCCCGATGCCGAGGAAATCGCCCTGGCCGCCTCGCTGGACAACGGCGTGACCCTGCTGACCCTGGCGCCGGAACGCGTGCCACTTGAGACCATCCGCGCGCTGGTCGAGCGCGGGGTGATCGTCGCGGCCGGGCATACCGCAGGCACGTACAAAGAAATCCGCGATGGCCTGGATGCCGGCGTGCGCGGCTTCACCCATCTGTACAACGCGATGTCGCCGCTGCAGGGGCGCGAGCCCGGTGCCGTCGGTGCAGCACTGGAAGACCGCGACAGCTGGATCGGCATCATCGTCGATGGCGTGCACGTGCACCCGGCCAGCCTGCGCGTGGCGCTGGCCGCCAAGCCGCGCGGCCGCCTGCTGCTGGTGACCGACGCGATGCCGCCGGTCGGTGCCGATGACCCCAGCTACGTGCTGTACGGTGAGACCATCACCGCCATTGACGGTGTCGTGCGCAATGCCGCTGGCGCACTGGCGGGCTCGGCGCTGGACATGGCCACCGCCGTGCGCAACACCGTGCAGCTGCTCGGCCAGCCGCTGGCCGAGGCCGCGCGCATGGCATCGACCTACCCGGCGCAGTTCCTCAACGTGGATGACCGCTTGGGCCATATTGCCGAAGGCTACCAGGCCGACCTGGTGCTGCTGGACGATGCCCTGCAGGTGCGTGGCACCTGGATCGCCGGACAGTACGAGGCGGCCTGATGAACGCTGCGCCGCCACGCCGGCTGGGCTCGATCGACGCCCTGCGCGGGCTCACCGTGGCGGCGATGCTGCTGGTCAACAATCCCGGTGACTGGAGTGCGGTGTTCGCGCCGCTGCGCCACGCGGAATGGCATGGCTGCACGCCCACCGACCTGGTGTTCCCGTTCTTCCTGTTCCTGGTGGGCGTGTCGATGGCCTTCAGCGTGGCACCGCGTGCACAGGATCCCCTGGCACGCCCAGCGCTGGCCAAGGGCGTGCTCGAACGCGCGCTGCGCATCGCCATCGCCGGCGTGCTGCTGCACCTGCTGGTGTGGTGGGCGCTGCACACGCATCACTTCCGCATCTGGGGCGTCCTGCAGCGCATTGCGCTGTGTGCGGCGGTGGTCGGCGTGGTGGCGGTGTATGCGCGGCCACGCGTGCAGGCCGCGCTGCTGGTGGCGCTGCTGGTGGCCTATACGGTGCTGCTGCTGAGCATCGGCGATCTGGCACCGTGGACCAACCCCGCCAGCCGCCTGGACACCACGCTGTTCGCGCCCTTCATCTACCAGTGGCAGGCCGATACCGGCCTCGGCCACGACCCGGAAGGCCTGCTGAGCAGCCTCGGCGCGCTGGCCAGCACGGTGCTGGGCCTGCTGGCCGGGGCCCTGCTGCGCCATGGGCGTGCGGGCGCACTGGCCGGCCTGGGCGTGGCGACGGCCGTGCTGGGCCTGCTGCTGGCCAGCGTACTGCCGCTCAACAAGCAGCTGTGGACGCCGAGCTATGTGCTGTGGACCGGCGGCCTGGCCGCGCTGGCGCTGTGGCTGGCGCACCTGCTGATCGACCGCCGCGGCTGGCCCGCGCTGGGCCGCCGCTTCGGCGTGAATGCCATCACGGCCTACCTTGGCGCCTCGGTGATGTCGGTGCTGCTGTTGGCGACCGGCGCCTGGGGCTGGGTGTGGCAGCAGCTGGCCACCGCGCTGCCCGAGGCACAGGCGCTGGCGTCGATGCTGCAGGCGCTGGCGTTCGTCACCCTGTGGTGGGGCGTGGCGTGGTGGCTGGACCGGCGTCGCATCTACCTGAAGATCTGAGGGCACCTGTCCTTGGATTGGCCTGAACGCCTTCATGCACATGCACGCCACGTGATGCCCGCGCGATTTCACACTCGCACTGTGATGCTTCCGGCATAACGTCACACCTGAACCCTTCATGGCGCCCCAGCGGCGCCCGCAGTGTCCATATCCGCAATTCCTGACTTCCCGATCCAGGAGTGCCGTATGTCCGTTGCCGCACCGCGTCCGCGCCGCTTGACCCGCTGCCTGCTGCAGGCCCTGGCCGTTCCCGCCGCACTGGCCGCCACCGTGCCCATCGCCTGGGCAGGCTGCGACAGCGTCGCTCCGCTCACCGGGCAGACCGTCACCTGCAGTGCCGCTGCACCCAACCCGCAGACCGTGCCGGTCAGCGCCAGCGGCGAATCCGGTATCACCGTCACCGTCGCCAGTGGCGCCCAGCTGCAGCAGAGCGGCGGCGGCAGTGCCATCACCCTGGTCGGTGCCGGTGGCCACCAGCTCGGCAACCAGGGGGCGATCAGTTCGGCAGGCGGCGTTGCCGTTCAACTGGGCGGCGGCAGCCGCGTCGACAACCTCGGCAGCATCAGCGCCGGCAACAACACCGCGCTGCAGTTCGTCGGCGCCGGTGACAGCGTGCTGGTCAACCGCGGCACTCTCACGGGCCTTGCCGGCGTGCAGTTCGGTGCCGGCAACGATCGCCTGGAGATGCTCGATGGCAGCATCAGCGGCGGCGTGCTGCAGGGCGACGGCAACGACGTGCTGCTGCTCAGCGGCGGCATCGTCGACCGCGTCGACCAGGGCAGTGGCGATGACCAGATGACCGTCAGTGGCGGCACGGTCACCGGGCTGGTGACGCAGGGCAGTGGCCGCGATGATTTCGTCATGACTGGCGGCACGCTGGGCGCCCTGCAGCAGGGCGACAACATCGATACCTTCCGCATGAGCGGCGGCCGCATCATCGGCGCCTTCGAGGATGGCGACCAGGCCTGGATGACCGGTGGCCGCATCGGCCGGGTCAACATGAAGCTGGACAAGAACCTGTGGGACCAGTCCGGTGGCACCGTCGACGGCAACGTCGTCACCGGCTTCGACACCGACACCATCATCATTTCCGGCACCGCCTACATCGGCGGCAACATCAGCGTCAGTGGTGGCAACGACAGCGTGACCATCACCGACGGCACCGTGCGCGGCCAGGTACTGCTCAGCACCGGCAACGACACCTTCAACTGGAACGGCGGCGGCATCGTCTACGGCGCCATCGATGGCGGGCCCGACGACGACGTGGCCACGCTCAGCAACCTCAACCAGGCCAACCTGGGCGCAGTGCCGCTGTTCGATGGCGGCAGCGGCACTGACCGGCTCAGTTTCAACAACGTCAAGACCACCGGCGTGGCCCGCTTCCAGAACTGGGAGGCGATCAGCCTGGCCAGCAGCACCGAGCTGACCTTCGATGGTGACCTGGTGCTGGGTGATAGCGGCACTGGCACCGGTACGCTTACCCTGGACGACACCAGCACGCTCTACGCAGGCAATGGCGCGCATGCACTGCGGCCGTTCGCAGCCGGCGCGCTGGTGGATGTGGTCAACGCCGGCCGCATCGACCTGACCGGCAGCGGTGCCGGTGATGTCTTCAGCATCCGCGGCAACTACCGCGGCGAGGGCGGCGGCCTGTACCTGCGCACGGTGCTGGCGGGGGATGGATCGACCAGCGACCGCCTGGTGATCGACGGCGGCAGTGCCAGCGGCACCACCGGCATCGGCATTCTCAATGCCGGCGGGGGCGGCGCAGCCACGCTGGCCGACGGCATCCTGGTGGTGCAGGCGCTCAATGGGGGGACCACGGCGGCCAATGCGTTCTCGCTGTTCGCGCCGGTCGCGGCGGGCGCCTATGAGTATTTCCTGTTCAAGGGAGGTGTCAGTGCGGGCACGGGCGAGAACTGGTATCTGCGTTCGACGCTGGTGGCTGGTCCCGTTCCGGCACCCAATGGGATTGGCATCAATGCGGTGCCACCACCGCCCACGCCCGATGTCGCTCCGCCGCCGCCGATCACGCCCGCACCTCCGCCGCCGCCGGAGGGCGCGGTTGATCCGGACCTGACCGCGGGCGAAGCCGCACCGCCGCCACCGCCGCCCGAGCCCGCCCCTGTAGCGCCGCCCAGCGACCCGGCCGTGCCCGACGTACCGGTGGCCGGCAGCAGTCTGCCGGGCGCCGGCGCCATCCCGCCCAGCCCCGGTGCGCGCCCGGCACAGGGCGACGTGGTGCCGCTGTACCGGCTGGAAACCGCCGCCTACGCGGTCGTGCCCCCGCTGCTGCGCGAGACCTCGCTGGCCAGCCTCGGTACCTTCCACGAGCGCCAGGGCGAACAGCGCCTGCTCTACAGCAATGGCACCTTCCGCACCGCCTGGGGGCGGCTGGTGGGGCAGAGCAGCGACATCCAGTGGAAGGGCGACGCCCAGCCGGGCTTCGACGGTGACCTGATGGGCGTGCAGGCCGGCCTGGACCTGTGGGCAGGCGCGGGCGACCACCATCGCAACCAGATCGGCGTGTTCGTCGGCCGCACGCGCGCGCAGGGCAAGACCCTCGGCACGGCGCTGGGCTGGGAAAACGTGGAGGTCGGGCAGAGCCGGTTGGATGACAAGCACGTGGGCCTGTACTGGACCCTGACGGGCAGCGAGGGGGGCTACCTCGACGCCGTGGCCATGCAGAGCCGCTACGACGGCCGCACGCGGTCCTCGCGCGGGCTCGGCATCGACGTCAAGGGCGACGGCACCACGCTGTCGCTGGAAGCGGGCAAGCCCGTGCTGCAGTTCGGGCAGTCGTCGTGGTGGCTGGAGCCGCAGGTGCAGGTGATCTGGCAGCGCAGTTCGCTGGATGACCAGCGCGACCTGGTGTCGGCCGTGCGCTTCGACAATGACAACGCCTGGACCGGCCGCATCGGCCTGCGCCTGGCCGGCGATTACCAGCTGGCCGACAACGGCTGGCAGCCGTACTTCAAGGTGAACTACTGGCACGGCCGCACGGGCGAGGATCGCATCCAGTTCGACAGCGACACGATCATCAATTCGCAGCGCTCGCGCGCGCTGGAAGCCGGTGTCGGTGTGGTCGCGCGCTTCAACCGCACGATCAGCGCCTACGCCGTGGCCGACTACACGCGCGAACTGGGCGGCGACAGGAACGAGAAGCGCCGCATCATCGAAGGCAACATCGGCCTGCGCGCCGATTGGTAGCGCCGGGCCGTGCCCGGCGGTGGTGGCAGGCACGCAACACCCGCCGCAGGCGCGTATGCTGTTTCTGTAACCCACGACGAAGGAACGTCGAATGCACGTCGATCTGCGCGTCATGGCTGTGGCACTGTTCTGCGCCATGGCCTTGGCCGCCCCCGCTGCAGCCATCGAACTGCCCACCGCACAGGCGCGCATCGAACTGCTGGACATGCTGGAACGCGAGGCGCTGTACCGCGATCGCGTGGACTGGCCAGAGATGCGAGCGCGCTTGAGTGCCGCACAGGGCAACCCGGAGAAGATCCGTGACGTGCTCAAGGAAGCCATCGGCCGCAGCTCGGGCGGGCATGGCGCCTGGATCAGCGCGGAGCGGATGCAGGCGGAAGGGAAGCGGCTCGGTCGCGTCAACGCCGCCCGCACTGCCGCGCCTGGCGCAGTGGGCGCCCCTGTCCCTGCACCGCGCCTGGATCCGCGCATTGGCTGGGTGGACGTCGGCGGATTCTCCGTTGTTCCTGGCCCGGCCGCGCAGCAGCAGATGCAGGACCGCGCAGCGCGCTGGCAGGCGACCATCCGTGAGCAGGACAACGGCACCCGCTGCGGGTGGATCGTGGATCTGCGTGGAAACACCGGTGGCAGCATGTGGCCCATGTTGCTGGGCGTCGCGCCGCTGCTGAGGAGCACCGCCGTCGCCGACGAGATCGTGGGCGCGTTCGCTGAAGCAGATGGGCCGATGCTCTGGCATTCCACGCCTTCAGATGTACGTCTTGGTGCGGATGTGATCGTTGACCTCGGCCAGTCTGCCTATCAAGCGAAGCAGCGGGGTGCGCCCCTGGCTGTCCTTGTCGGGCCGCTCACAGCCAGTGCCGGCGAAGCGACGGTGCTGGCCTTCCGCGGTCGGCCGCAGACACGCAGTTTCGGCGAGCCGACTGCAGGCGTGTCCACCGCCAACGTGGTGCGTACTCTGGTCGACGGCAGTTCGCTGGTGCTGACCACCAGCGTGATGCAGGACCGCAACGGCCGCGGCGATGGACTGAAGATCACGCCGGATCAGCGCACCCGCAGCGACACCGCCACCATTTCCGCTGCACAGGCCTGGCTGCTGGCACAGCCGGCGTGCGCCATACGCTGACAAGGATTCAACAATGAACTCACGTTACCCCGCGCGCGCCGTCGTCGGCGCCGCCCTCCTGATCGCCTGCATGGGCCCGGCCTTCGCGGATCCCGCTCACAGCGTGGAATTGCCTTCCCCCGAAGCACTCGAACAGATGCTGCACCTGCTGGAAACACAGGCCCTGTATCGCGATCGCGTGGACTGGAACGATGTGCGCGCGCGGCTGGCCGCCGCAGGCGATGACCGTGCACAGCAACGACGCGTGCTGGATGAAGCGGCCACGCGCAGCAGCCGTGGGCATGGCCGATGGATATCGCCCAGCCAGCAGCGCGAACGCTCAGGCCGCGCCCAGCGCCTGAATGCCGGGCAGGGCGCTGCGTTGGCAGAATCCCCGGCCGTCAATGCCCGCATTGGCGTGCTGAAGGTCGGCCCGTTCGTGGAGGATCTGCAGCGCAGCGAGCAGGAGCGTCATGACGCGCGCAAGGCCTACGCGCTGGCGCTGCAGCAGCGCATCGTCGATCTGGATGACGGCACGCGCTGCGCCTGGGTGGTGGATGCAGGCAGCAACGGTGGCGGCAACATGTGGCCCATGCTGCTGGGGTTGTTGCCGTTGCTGCAGGGAACACCGGATGCCCAGGGGGCAGTGATCGGTGCTTTCCGCAGTGCCGATGGCCTGCAGTGGTGGCGGCAAGGGGAAGGTGAAGTGCGGCAGGACGGCACGCAGGGGCTGCGCTCGCGGCAGGCCGCTTATCGCCTGCGAGCAGGTAGCGCTCCGGTCGCGGTGCTGATTGGTGCACGCACCGCGAGTTCAGGTGAAGCCGTCGCGTTGGCATTCCGCGGGCAGGCGGGCAGCCGCAGTTTCGGCCAACCCAGCGCAGGCTTTTCCACCGGCAATCGGCCCGTGACACTGGTGGATGGCACCACGTTGCTGTTGACCCACAATGTGATGGCTGATCGCAACGGACAGGGTGACGGTGCCAAGCTGCAGCCCGACGAGACCACGGCCACCGGACCAGCAACCCTGGCCGCCGCCCAGGCCTGGCTGCTGGCCCAGCCCGCCTGCAAGGACGGCTGACCGATGATGATGATCGGCCAGCAGGAACGGGTGGTGGTGGTCGGCCCGACCGAGGCCCATCACTGCCTGCGCTGCCAGACCGAAACCGGCTTCGCCCCGCGGCTGCGCTACCGCATGGCGCGCATCGATCTGCTGTTCGGCTTCGTCTACCAGCGCCGCTACGAACTGGCCTGCACTGGCTGCGGGCATGGCTGGCTGCTGGATACCGACACCATGGACCAGCAGCTGGGCGGGGTGCCGATCCCGTTCCGCCACCGCTTCGGCCTGCCGGTGATGCTGGTGGTGGTGGCTGGCCTGGCGGTGGCCGGGTGGATGTGGCGGCAGGGCTATCTGGCCTGAGGCCCCGTCCTGCTAAAGTGACAGCCTGCAATCACGTACCGGAAGCGACCATGGACCACGACACGCCGTTCGAACCCCTCAACGACCTGGAGGTCCGCCTGCTGCAGGCACAGGACGGTACGCTGACCGCGTCGCAGTTCCTCGATGGCCTGCTGACCGCGCCGGTGTTCGTGCTGCTGGACAAGGCCATCGGTGAGGATGGCGCCTGGGACGAGACCATTTCGCCGTTGGTGCTGACCAGCGAGGGTGGCGAACCGATGTTCGCGGTGTTCACCGCGCCCGAGCGCGCCGGTCTCTGGCACGAGCAGCTGCCGCAGTTCGCCCATGCGATGCCGATTGCCGTGCACGCGCTGCTGGCCGGTATCGGCGAGGGCGTGGGCCTGGTGCTGAACCCGGGCCTGGATGTGGGCATGGAGATGATTCCCGATGCGGTGGCCCAGCTGAAGGATCGCGCTGCGGCGATTACCCGCGGGATGGCGCACTGACCGAGGGCCCGATCCGCCCGCTGTCGTTTTCAGACCGGCGTGGGCGATTGCGCGCCGGTTGCTGGGCCCGCCATGGGTGTTTCGTACTTTTTGTAAAGCGCTCAAAGGCCTGATGGTGTCAGCGTTTCGCGGGGGGTACGCCTCCCGTGTCGCATTTGCCTCTTCAACGAGCCGCTTTCCCGCAACACGCTCATGGCTCATTGGCTCTGCGCGCGTTGCTCCATGGATGGCTCCGCTTCTCGTCTGCACTGGCTTGCCCTGCGCTCGGCGCTGGCAAAGCCGCACGATGTGCATCGTTTCCTCAGGCTGCATACGACCTGCGGCCCCGATGTGCTGGTGGCCGAAACCCTCGATGGCGTCGAGCAGATCGACGGCATCGGCTTCCAGTGGACGATCACGGCGCTCTCGCTGGATGCGAGCCTGGCGCTGGCACCGCTGATCGGGCAGGGCGCGCTGCTGCAGCTGCAACAGGCCGACGGCAGCGTGCGACCGCTGCATGGACGCATCACCGCCGCCGAGCGGCTGGGCAGCAACGGCGGCCTGGCGCGCTACCGGCTGCGCCTGCAGCCCTGGCTGGCTTTCCTGTCGCAGCGCGTGGACAGCTACGTCTTCCATGACAAGACCGTGGTCGAGATCGTCGAAGACCTCTTCGCCGATTACGGCACGTTGGCGCCGGCCTGGCGCTGGTCGCTGGGCGATGCCAGCCAGTACGCGCGGCGCAGCCTGACCACCCAGTACCAGGAAAGCGACCTGGCCTTCATCCAGCGCCTGCTGGCCGAAGAAGGCATCTATTACTGGTTCGAGCATGCCGGCGAGCCCGGCGGCGCGGACTTCGGCACGCACACGCTGGTGCTGGCCGACCACAGCCACGACACCGCCGAGCTGGGCGTGGTGCGTTTCCACCGCCGCGACGAGAGTGAGCGCAGCGACAGCGTGCAGCAATGGTCCACCGCCAACCGCTGGCGGCCGGGCAAGGTCGAGCGCGCCACCTGGGATTACCGCACCCTGGAGCGCCGCCAGGCCAGTGCCGAGGCCGGGCAGGGCAACGACCTGGGCATCATCGACCGTGATACCTGCGGTCCTTACGGCTGGCAGGACAATGCCCGCGGCCAGCGCCGCGCACAGCAGCACCTGGATGCACTGCGCGTGCGCGCGCAGACCATCGACGGTGCCGGCCAGTGGCGCGTGCTGGCGCCCGGCGCACGATTCGGGCTGTCGCAGCACCCGCAGGTGGGCGAGGACGCTCGTTTCCTGTGCCTGTCGGTGCGGCACCAGGCGCGCAACAACCTCGATGCCGAGGTGTTTGATGCGCTGGAGAAGACTCTGGGCCCGGCCAGCGTCGCGGCCCCGGCACTGCCCGGCGCATTGTCCGGGCTGGCCTATGGCGATGCCCCCGGCGAGGTGTCCACCGCGTTCTACGACAACCGCTTCGTGGCCATTCCGGCTGAGGTGGTCTATCGCCCGCAGACCGAGGATGGCCACGGCGCGCACCTGCATCCGCGGCCGACGATCACCGGCACGCTCAGCGCGATCGTGGTCAGCGATGGCGACCCGCTGCTGTCCGACCGCGATCACCGCATCAAGGTACAGTTCCCCTGGCAGCGCGGCGGCAACGCCAGCAACGGTTTGGCCCACCCCGGTGGCGACGACAACGCCCCGGCCAACGGCGGCGCCTGGACCTGGGTGCGGGTGATGACCCCGTGGGCCGGTGACAACTGGGGCGGCGTGGTGCTGCCACGGCGTGGGCAGGAAGTGCTGGTGGCGTTCCTGGAAGGCGACATCGACCGCCCGGTGGTGGTCGGTGCGGTCTACAACGGCCGTGGCCAGCAGGATGCGCAGCACAACCAGATCAACGGCGGTGGCGGCAACGCCACCGGCAACGCGGCGGCGTGGTTCGAGGGCAATGACCACGCGGCGGTGTATACCGGCTTCAAGAGCCAGGCGCTGGCTGACAGCCAGGGCGGCACCGGCGGCTACCAGCAGCTTCGCTTCGACGACACGCCCGGGCAGGGCCGAGCCCAGCTGTCCACCACCCAGCACGAAACCACGCTGACGCTGGGCCACCTGAAGGGCGGCCAGGACAACGTGCGCGACGGTGAGCGTGGCTTTGGCGTGGAACTGGCCACGCAGGCACAAGGCGCACTGCGCGCGGGCCGCGGCCTGCTGCTGACCACCGAGCAGGGCACGCCGCAGATGGCCGCACCGCAGGCGCTGGCCCAGCTGCAGGAAGGGCAGCAGTTGCTGCAGCAGCTGGCCGAATCGGCGGCCAACCAGCAGGCGCAGCTGCCGAGCGACCCGGCCGAGCTGCCCGCGGACACCACGCTGGGCGAGCTGCAGGAACACCTGCGTGCGACCCACAGCGGCAGCACGGCCGGCAGCATCACCGGGGGCGATGGCGAAGCCCCCGGCTGGAGCGCCCCGATTCTGCTGGGCAGTGGCGTGGCCGGCGTGCTGAGCCTGACCCCGGCAGACCAGGTCTGGGTGAGCGGCACGCACACCACCCTGGCCAGCGGCGTGGCGCTGAACTGGATGACGCAGGGCTCGCTGACGCTGGCGGTTGCCGGCGGCCTGGTGCTGTACACCGCCGGTGTGCAGCCCAGCGGCGAGAGCCCGAACCAGGAACGCGGCATCGCACTGCACGCCGCGCAGGGCAAGGTCAGCGCACGCGCGCACAAGAACCAGGCGATCGTGGCGGCCAAGACCCAGGTGCGCATTGCCAGCACCGAAGCAGACGTGATGCTGTCGGCGCCGAGCAAGCATCTGCTGGCGACGGCGGCAGGGGCCTACATCCGCATTGAGGGCGACAACATCGAGCTGGGCGCGCCGGGGAAGGTGGAGTTCAAGGCGAGCCAGCGGGAGTGGGTGGGGCCGGCAACCAGTTCGGACGCGGCAGACGTACCTGCTGGGCAGTTCAAGGGCTGCGAACCGCACTTGACCGCAGCAGTGTGCCGGCACGAAGGATGCGCCGATGTCGGTTGAGTCGTTGTGCGAACAGCTGATTGGCATCGACCGCAGCAGCCCGGGGCAATGCCACCTGCTGATGCAGCCAGCGGTAGAGCGATGTGAGAGGGACGAGGCCTTCGACGCGCTGCTGGACTCGGCTGGAGTCCAACCGGTCCCGATCGTCATTCGGCAGATACCGGCTGCCATGTGGCCGTCCCTGATCCCGCTCGACCTGAGCAGAGGCATGCATTCCCTGCTGTCGGGCCAGGCGATGGCAATGGCGTTGGAGCAGCGCTCCCTGGCGTCACTGCTGACCGCACGCCCACAACGTGCGTGTGCGTGGCTATGGACGCCGCTGCTGACCCGGCAACTGGCCAACCAGCTAGCCGCGCAAGCGGTCGCTCACTGCCCGCACGCACAGGGTCGAAAGCGGTGGCTGCGCTTCTACGATCCGATGGTGACGGACCTGTTCCTGCACACCTCATCGCGTTCGCAACGGGCGTATCGCTTTGCCGGCGTCACAACGTGGATGTTCCTGGATCGCTGGGGACACTTGGCCATCAACAACATGGTCGCGCCTGCGCTGCCCGGTGACCCGGCCGTGTCCTGGCCGGAGGTGGAGTGCATTGGCGCATTGAACCAGGCTTGGATCGGAGCGCTGCAGACCGGCGACCTGCCCGACCGTTCCACCTTCGCCCACGTACAACGCTGTGTCGAAGAAGCGCACCGTCGTGGCGTGGCCAATGGACATGAGCTGGATCTGTTTGCAAGGCATGCGATCTCGCTTGGCGCTCACTTCCACAGGCATCCCACCGTTCAGAGGCTGCTGGCGCAGGTGGAGAAGGGCGAACGGTACGACGAACTGGCATGGCGCATTGAAGACGCAGAGTGGCAGGACATACGCGCGGCAGCGTCGGGACACGCAGCTGCGATCAAGGGAGGGTTGCACACATGACGCAGCATGGTGAGGAAGGAAACGACGTGAGCGGCTCCTACACCGGCACCAGCAACAGGGGAGTTCGCGGCAAGGACAGCCAAACCGTATCTGACCTTCCTGTTGTTACCGCCGCACCGCCGGAGTCGCAGAGCCGCGCGGTCTGCGACATCTGCTGCTCTACCGGACTCGCCATTCTGCCGGTGCGCTATACCTTGGTACCCGACAGTTGTGACGTCGACCTGGGCGGACTATCACCCTCACATATGCCCGACGCTGACATGAGTGCAGCGGGACTTGCGCATGCCCTCAGGACCATGCGCCAAGGCATGTTGTACCTGTACTACGAGAAGGGGCCTTACGGTCCTCAGTACTGGGAATGCTACGCCATCGCCGAGAACGGTACGTTGTGGCGGCAGCCTTCCGCAATGAGCGCCCGCCCTATCGTCGGAGCAGGGCTGCCGAGCTGTGGGCGCAGCGGTCACGATTACATGCGCACCGAGTTCATCACCATACCGCGGCCCGATGTGTGCGGGACGGTCTGGCTCGCCTACTCCCAGCACCCATGGACGCCCGCGACGCTGGACCGCTATGGGTCCGACCCGGTCCTGCGCGCCGAGCGGATGCAGTCGATCGAGCCTGCCAGATGGATCAGGTCGGCGAGAGCGGAGGGCGACCAAGCACCGTTGAAGGACGCCGCTGGGCTGGCCTCCATCATGGAATACCGGTTGCTGGACAATCCCTCGGGCGATCCGCCGGATCTCCCTTACATCAGCGCGCTCCCGGCGGCTTCCACGCTGGATGGCGCACTCAACGTCGCACGGCTGCGAAAGCATGGCACGCGTTACCCATGGTCACGGCGGGACTACCCCCGTAACGGCGGTATCGACCCTCGCGAGCACCGCTTCAAGCTGCTGCAGCAACACAGCAGTAACGGGCGAATCGGCAGTGATCGCCACGAGTACCCGCCCATGCTGCTGGGACTATGGGATGCGGTTGGGGCTGTGCATGAGCTCAGTGGCTACTGCAATGACCTCGCTGCCTGCATCGGCCAGTTCAAGCGTGAGCGCGAGCTGGAGGTTTCAGCGGTTGACCAGATCGAACAGATCTCGCGGCTGCTGGAACTCAATGGCGCGGTGATGGCTGGGAACTATGCAGCGCAGACCGTGCGGGAGGAGGAACGGCAGCTCCGTCTCGGGAATCCCTCGCTTCCGTCATGGGACCCGAGAGTGAAGATTCCTGACGAGGAAAAACGGAAGCGGGAGCAGGCATACAAGGACATGTTTCTGCCGCTCTATCTGCAGGATGCGCAGGAAGCGTGGAAGAACAAGTATTGGCCGCTGATTGATGAGCCTCGCTTTACCGCGTTCAAGAAGAACCTGGATGCAATGGCGCAGATGGTGCTCGACCGGTTGGGCCCAGAGATGGCTGTGCTGGTTGCCTGGCTCCGCCATGATCTGTTTCTGGCGACGCTTGAGGACTTTGACGGACAGTCTGCGGCGCAAGGCGTGTGGTTCGAAGAAGTAATCACCGATGCCATCGCGGCGCTCGGCATGCACGAGATCGGTCGTGCATTTTTGACTGAATCGGCCAACGACACAAAGGTTACCGGAAGAGGATCCCTGCTCTGGCGAGCGGTTGCCAAGAACCAGAAAGAGGCTCGCGAGGAGCTGGAGCAGACACTCTCGGCGGCGCAGGTCGGGGCCGACACAATTCTTGAGGTGGCCGGCGCAAGCTGGGCGGCATTTGTCGCAGGCACCGCACATCTGAAGTCTTTCTTGACCCTTCACCGCAAGTTGGAGGTGGCGCAGAAGGAGGCTGCGCCCTCCACCGCCAGTGCCCGCATCCTTCGCGACAGTGGCGTTGATCGCTTCGTCACTACCGCAGGTGCGTACCTCCTGAATCGATTCCCGATGAAGGGCATCCAGGATACTGTCGGCAATGCCATGGTCCGCGTTGTGCTCCTGACGCGGGCATTGATGGAGCGCGATGAGGCGATCAGCCTGGTGGCCGAAGAGCTGAGCAGTGGCCAGCAGGGCAAGCGCTATTTCCTGGAGCGCATCCAGTTCTATCGCAAGGAGGGGAGTGCACTGCCGATGCAGTTCGCACTCCGCGATCTGGAGCTGCACCACGGCGCGCTGGCGATGCGCAAGCGTTGGCAGGCAGCGGCGGAGAGCAGCCGTAATGTCGTCGGTCTGAATTCCCTTACGGGCGTGCTGGAGATGGTGAACTTCATCCATCTGGCAACCAAGGTCGATAAGGACACGCGCGACTATGCGACGTTATTGGCGTCCGGCATGTCGCTTTTGGCTGTGTACACCAGTGTGCATGAAACCGTAGCCAAGGAGTTCTTTGGGGAGGGCAGTGTCAGTGCCATTCGGATGAAGGCTGCCGGCAGTGTGCTTGCGGGGGCGGGTAGTTTTATTGGGGCGTATTACACCCTGGACGAGGCTAATGCGACCGTGAGGAAAGGCAACTACGCTCATTTCACAGCGCTCTTGGTCAAGGGTGGCGTGGCAGGAGCAGCCGGATCTGCTCATTTTCTGACGGCGCTTGCTTATTCCTCCCCGGTGATCGAACGGACTGTTGGGAGAAATGGACTAACTTTAGGTCTGAGGGGGCTGCATGCTGGACTTGAAGTTGCCGCAGGAAGAGAAGGCGGACAGATAGTCGCATCGCAGGCAATGAAACGCGTCGGCGTGTGGATCTTGCGGTTGAGTGGCTGGGAGGTGGCTTTGATTCTGTTGGCCATTGAGGCGCTGATCTGGGCGATCAGCCCAAATGAGCTGGAGAAATGGTGTGCGAAAAACTCCTTAGGAAGAGGGGCTGAAAAGAAGGTTGGAGGTTCTTATTCAACAGCTCGGGAGCAGCAGCTGGCGTTTGAAAAGGCTCTCGGTGCCGTGTCTGCGAGGGTGCAATGATTACTGAAATTCAGGTAGATCCTACTGGCAGTGGCCCGCTTGAAACTGAGGTTGGAAAAATTGTGGGTCTGAGGGTTCAGCATTGCGTAAAGAACGTGTTCTGGCGGGAAGGTGATCGGGAGGGGATGGCGGCCACCGGTGCATTAGCAGCGGCGCTGGGCCTTAGTGGGCCAGCAGCAGGCATGGCCATGATGTCTGTGGAGGAAATGGAAGAGCCAGTTACCAAAGTTGAGTTCAGACTTGGTGAAATGGATGTGGAAGGGCTTCTCTGGAACTGGCCTTTCAACGAGGGTGATGTTGTTCGAGTTGTCGGTGCACGGAACGACGAAGGAAGGTTCTTTGCTATCTCAGTTCTTGATGAAGATAGAAGGATCATTGTTTCCTATCCGCATGTTAGTGCTGGTACGTTGGCGCATTGGATTTCAGTGCTTAAATACTCGCTTGTGATCTCAATTCCGTGGTGGGGGTTGGTAATAGCTTTCTATGCATGGAAATTTTATGCGCCATTTCACCTGTTGGTTCAGTCATATTTCGTGGGCGTTCTTGTTTTTTGTGTGATTGGGTATCGAGTTGGTCGTAGATTTGTCAGTTACGCTAAATTGGCGGATTCGGTTTTTTCTACGCTTGGGTGGAAGGGGGCTAGGGGAATAAATCTTCGTAGATTGACCAAGAGGAAGCGACAGGCAGGTGATCATGTCGCTCTGGGTGATACCTATTTCAGATATTGAATTCTCTACATCAGTGTTGGGGCGATGACCGGCAGATGCTCGACCAGTTGGTCTGAAAGCAAAATTCCGCTGGATATAGAGGCTGGTGTGATCTCAAAACTTTTCGTTGAACATGCGTTCGAGGATGTTCTGTCCCGTTCTGACGATCGAGAGCAAATGGCCGCAGTGGGTGTAGTTGCAGCGGCGCTTGGCTTGAGCGGGCCATCAGCAGGCATGGCCGTGATGTCAAGCGAAGGGGGGGCGGAGCCAGTGGTACGAGTCAGGTTCATGCTGGGAGATCTATCGGTGTCTGCGCTGCTGTGGAACTGGCCGTTTAGGGAGGGGCAGAGCGTTAGAGTGGTGGGCAAGCGATGGCCCGACGGAACGTTCTTTGCGATCTCTGTATTGGACGAGGATGAGAGGCTGATCGTTTCCTATCCTCATGTTACGGCAGGCAGTACCTCGCACTGGCTGCGTGTCTTCTGGATTTCCTTGGCGATCTCAGTTGTTTGGTGGGGGGGGGGCGGCTGTTCTCGCAACTGCCTTTGTTTGGGACGTCAAATCCGATAGTAAGTTCGAAGTTATTTCTGGCACCTGTATTGCCGGAGCCTCAATTTTTGGAGTGATTGGATGGAGGATCGGGCGTCGTCTATCTGGATTTGCGAGGATGGCAGACCGCGTATTCACTGCGCTGGATTGGTGCGATCCCACGAAGATTAATCTCAGGTCTGGAAAGTTCGCTCAGGCGCGAAAGGGCGATTCTTCCGGCGTTGGGGATACCTACTTCAGATACTAGTTGCTATCAAATAGGCAGTGTGGGGGCGCTACTGGCCTGGTTTCGATCCGGTCCGTCAAGGAGTGGTATGCAAATGAGTGGCGGCAAAGAGGCTCTGCTTGAAATGGAGAGCGGAGTTATCTCCGGTCTCAAAGTTCAATACGTGATGGAAAACATTTTCTGGCGAGAAGGCGATCGCGTAGGAATGGCTGCGACCGGTGCGTTGTCCGCCGCATTAGGCCTCAGTGGTCCAGCAGCAGGTATGGCGATGATGTCTGCGGAGGAAATGGCGGAGCCGGTCACGAAAGTCGAATTCCGTCTTGGCGACCTCGCCGTGGAAGGTATTCTCTGGAACTGGCCCTTTAGCGAAGGTGACCTCGTTCGAGTTGTTGGGACACGGGGGCGCGAAGGTAAATTCTTTGCTATCTCAGTTCTTGATGAGGAGAAGAGATTGATCGTCTGCTATCCGCACGTCAGTTCTGGCACGTTGGCGCATTGGATTGTAGTGCTAAAACTATCGCTTGTGATTCTGATTCCTTGGTGGGGATTTATAATAGCTCTGTTTGCTTGGTTGACATCCGCGCCATTTTATTTCTTGGCTCGGGCGTATTTGATTGGTGTTCTTGTTTTCTGTTTAATTGGATATCGAATTGGTCGGCGGTTTGTTTGTTACGCAAAAATGGCGGATTCTATTTTTTCTACGCTTGGGTGGAAAGGTGTGAGGCGAATAAATCTTCGTGGAGTCACCAAGAGGAAGCGACAGGTAGGTGATCATGTCGCTCTGGGTGATACCTATTTCAGATATTGAATTCTCTACACCAGTGTTGGGGTGATGTCCGGCAGATGCTCGATCAGTTGGCCTGAAAGTGGAATTCCGCTTGATACGGAGGCTGGTGTGATCTCAGAGCTTTTCGTTGAGCATGCGTTCGAGGATATTCTGTGCTGTTCTGTTTGCCGGGCCGGATTGGAGCGATCCTAAAAAGATCAATCTCAGATCCGGAAAGTTGGCTCGAGCGCGAGAGGGTGATGGCTCCGGTATTGGGGATGCCTATTTCAGGCGCCAGGAATTATCAATGGCGCGGTATGGTGGCGGGTATGATTTGAAAATTGTTACGAGGTCATCGTCGTGAATGTTTCGCGGTCCCGGGCTTTGCAAGGAATTGGTCCGTTCGATACTGAAACTGGGATTATTTCCGGCCTGCGCATAATGCACGTTGTAGAAAATGTGTTCTGGCGTAGTGGCGATCGCGAGGGTGTGGCCGCCACTGGAGCCTTTGCTGCTGCACTCGGTCTCAGTGGTCCTGCGGCCAGCATGGCGATGATGTCCTCCGAGGAGATGGAGGAGCCAGTTGTCCGAGTTGAGTTCCGACTAGACGATTTGATCGTGAAAGGCCTGCTCTGGAACTGGCCCTACAAGGAAGGAGATCTCGTGAAAGTGGTCGGAAGCCGAAACCCGGACGGAGTATTTATCGCGTTCTCGGTATTGGATGAGCGCAAGAGATTGATTGTCTCCTACCCACACGTCAGTGCTGGCAGTCGCGCTCACTGGATCTCGGTCTGGAAGTACACGTCATTGATTTCGTTGCCGATATGCACATTTTCTACCGTAGGTATTGGCCTGAATTCTCTAGGCATCCTGGAGGACGGATGGTTGTTGTTGAAGTTGCTGCTTTGCATATTTGCTGGGCTCCTGCTCATCGCTGCCACTGTTGGGGTCAGTATTGGCTATCGATTTCACCGGTTTGCCCGGCTTGCTGACGGCATATTTGGCTCGCTTGGCTGGGGCGACAGTAAGAGTGTGAATCTAAGGCGTATTACAAAACTCAAAAGAAGCCCGAGTGATCCTGCTGCGCTTGGTGATACCTATTTCAGATACTGAGAATCTCTTGATGATTTCGATGGCGGATACGCGCCGGTCAGCGTGTGGCTTTTCCAAGGTGGATTTGCAGTGAATCGCAAACCTAAGCCGGGCTCGACCGGCAAGGTGCTGTTCGAGACGGAAACCGGCATCATTTCCAGTCTGCGGGTCAGACATGTGGTGCAGAACGTCTTCTGGCGCGACGGGGATCGCGAAAAAATGGCCGCCACGGGCACCGCTGCCGCCGCGCTGGGCCTTAGCGGGCCCGCCGCTGGCATGGCGATGATGTCCAATGAGGAAACGGAAGAACCAGCGACGAGGGTGGAGTTTCGATTCGGCGAAATGCTGGTGAAGGGACTGTTCTGGAATTGGCCCTTCAAAGAGGGCGACTCCGTGCGGGTGGTCGGGCGTCGGGACAAGGCGGGGAACTTCATTGCCTTGTCCGTCCTCGATGAGCAGAAGAGGCTCATCGTTTCCTATCCGTATGTCAGTTCAGGTAGCTGGGCCCACTGGATCGCGGTGGCCAAGTACTCGCTGGCGCTATCTGTTCCCTTGTACATGATCCACGTCGCGTTCTTCCTGATCGACGCTCTCACGGGAGACGGACTGCCAACCTTGGAGATGATCGCGGATGCGTACTTGATATGCGTTCTGGTCTGCTTCTACCTTGGATACAGAATTGGCCGCTATTTCACGCGGTTCGCAAAGATGGCCGATGCGATATTCGGAACGCTGGGTTGGCCCAATGCAAAGCGCATCAATCTGCGACGCATCACCAAGCGGAAGCGTCAGCCGGGCGACCACCCCGCCTTGGGTGATACCTATTTCAGGTACTGACCATCAGCGGCTGACACCACGCTTCCCCAGCAAACCACACATTTCTACCGCGCCGCCGCAATCGCCTTCACCCTGGCCCGCGCCAGTGCCTCGCCCACCGCAGGGCCCTTCAGGTGGCTCAGGTCCAGATCACGCGCCTGTACCGACAGCGCGGCCTGGTGCAGGCGCTTGAGCGTTTCGCCCTGCGGGTAATCGCCTTCTTCAAAGCCCAGACGGCCGCGCTTGTCGGCCTCGCAGCACAGGGCGATGCGGGCCACGCGCTCGGGCCGGCGCAGCGCATCGCAGCGGCCCAGCAGCTCCAGCACAGTGGCATCGCGTAGTTCGTCGATGCGGTGCACGTTCAAGTGTTCACGGCAGACGGCTTCGGCCAGCTGCTGATGCTCGGTGGGAATCTTCAAGCGCGCGCACAGCGCCTTGAGCGGCTTCAGACCACGCTGCTCGTGCATGATGTGGCGCGGCCATTCGTCCGGCGGGGTCAGGCCCTTGCCGAGGTCGTGGGTGAGTGCGGCGAAGCCGACCAGGTCATCGCCGGGTGCCAGGCGGGCGGCCATGTCGCTGACCATTTCCTGGTGGATGCCGGTATCCACTTCGGGGTGGAACTCAGCACGCTGCGGTACGCCGTACAGCGCTTCCAGTTCGGGAAGGATCGGGCCCAGCGCATGCGCGTCGTGCAGGGTGCGCAGGAAGGCCGACGGGCGTTCGCAGGCCAGTGCCTTGCGCAGTTCCTGCCACACGCGTTCGGGCACCAGCGCGTCCAGCTCGCCACTGGCGGCCACCTCGCGCATCAGCGCCAGGGTCTCTTCGGCAACGGTGAAACCCAGGGGGGCGAAGCGCGCCATGAAACGCGCCGCGCGCAGCACGCGCAGCGGATCTTCGACGAAGGCAGGGCCGACGTGACGCAGTACGCGCTGCTGGATGTCACGCGCGCCGCCATAGGGGTCGACCAGGGTGCCATCGGCTTCATCGCAGGCGATGGCGTTGATGGTGAAATCGCGACGCTGCAGGTCTTCTTCCAGGGTGACGGCCGGATCGGCATCCACCACGAAACCGCGGTAGCCGCGGCCGGATTTGCGCTCGGTTCGCGCCAGCGCGTATTCCTCACCGGTCTTGGGGTGCAGGAACACCGGGAAATCGCGGCCCACGGCGGTGTAGCCCTGCGCTTCCATCTGCGCGGGCGTGGCGCCGACCACCACCCAGTCACGGTCGCCGGCGGGGCGCTGCAGCAGGCGGTCGCGCACGGCGCCGCCAACAAGATAGATCTTCATGGGGGGATGATCGCACGGGCGTGTGTCGCCGCGCTGTGCGCTCGCCGGGCATGGCCCGGCGCTACCGGATCGGAAGGCACGACCCCGCGTCGATCAATCCCCGCCCTGGTCGGCGTCCGCCGCGCAGGTGAAGGCCTTGCGCTTGTCCACCAGGCGACCCATCAGCCGGTCGCTCAGCGGCAGCGCGTTGCCGTTGAGGCGCCAGTCGTAGATGACGCTGAAGGCCAGCACGCGGGCCACGTACTCGCGCGTTTCCTTGTAGCTGATCGTCTCGATCCACAGGTCCGGGTCGAAGCCCGGGCGCTGGGACTGCCAGCGTGCGGTCGGGGTCGGCCCGGCGTTGTAGGCGGCGATGGTGACGTAGGGCAGGCCGTCGTACTTGTTCATCAGCTGGCGCAGGTAGGCCGTGCCGATGGCGATGTTGGTGTCCGGGTCGTACAGGCTGTCGGCGCCGCCGTAGGCAGTCAGGCCGATGTTCTTCGCCACGCCCGCGCCCGTGGCCGGCAGCACCTGCATCAGGCCCATGGCATTGGCAGGCGAGCGCGCGCGCGGGGTGAAGGTGCTCTCGGCGCGGATCTCGGCGGCTACCCAGGCCGGGTCGATGGCATTGCGCGAGGATTCGCGGCGGATGGTGCTGTCGTGGTGCAGCGGGAAGCGCAGGTCGTACAGGCGCTGTTCCTGCGGCTGCTTGCCGAGTGCGAACACGGCGCGGTCGAACCAGCCATTGTCCTGTGCCACACGCACCGCCAGGCGGCGCTGGGTGTCATCGAAGCGGGCCAGCGCGCTGTTCCACTCGGCCACGGCCCAGCCGTTGCGATCGATCTGGTACAGCGCCATCGCGCGCTGGATGGCCGGGTCGCGGGCGACGGCGGCCTGCGCCTGGGCGCTGTCATTGGGCTTCCACGGGCACAGCGTGTAGTTCTGCTGCAGCTTGTCGGCGGCGAGGAAACCGTGGAAGGTCGGCGCGCGCGCGGCGCTGCGGAACAGCGACTGGGCCTGCTGCGCGTGCCCGGTCTTTTCCAGCATGCGTCCTTCGAAATACGCCCAGCGCGAATCCGTGCGCTGCTTGCTGCCCATCTTGCGGATGGCGGTGAGTGCGGCCGGCCAGTCGCCACGCGACATCGCCTCGCGCACGCGCCATTCGTGCAGGCGCTCGTCGTAGGCCGATTCGGGCACCGCGTTGAGGCGGCGCGCGGAGTCGGGCAGGTAGGAGGCTACTGTCCACAACGCGATCTGGTACCGCACCTGGGCCTGTTGTTCGGCACTCAGGCCCAGCGCCTGTGCGTACTGCGGCAGCTGCTGTTCGGTGGCGCCGGGGTCGGCCTTGGCCAGCTTTTCCAGCCCATCGGTGGCGATGCGCCGGCTGCGTTCATTGCGCGGCCAGTTCAGCGCGCTGGCATTGGGCTTGTCGACGAAGGCGGCATAGGTGTTGGCCAGGGTCAGATCGGCCGCGGGGAGGCCACGCGCGGCGCTGCGCATCACCGCGGGCTGCTGCGCGTCGGCAGCGGCGTCGACGCGTTCCCAACGCAGTGCATCGCTCATGCCGCCCTGCGCCTGCAGCACAGCGAACACCGCATCGCAGGCATCGGGCAGTGATTTGCCGTTCTTGCGCCACAAGTCCTGCGCCTCGCTGATCCACTGCGGGTCGACCTTGCCGGTGGCCTGGCGCGCGGTCAGCTGCGCGCAGCGCAGGCCGAGGTTGTCGGTCGGTGCCCAGTTGGCCAGCAGGGTAGGCCAGTCCTGGCGGCGGGCCACCGAGGGCAGCCAGACGCTGCGGAAGCTGTTGGCCACGGCCTGCCCCTCATAGCGCTTGAGGAAGGCCTGCGCCTGGCCGCTATCGACCGTATCGATGTTGCGGCGCAGCTGGGCGAACTCGACCCAGCCATAGGCCGGGTGGCGGCTGAGCGCGGCGGCCTGGCCCGGACCGAGCTGGCCGCGTTCGGCAGCGTCGATGGCGGCCTTGAGCTGGCCGCTCTGGGCGTCGAGTGACTGGGCGCTGGCGCAGCCGATCAGCAGCGATGCGGACAGCGGGAGCAGGGACAGGGCGGTCGAAGAGCGTCGGGTCATGGCGCCAGCATAGCGGGCGCTGGCTGAATTCAGTTTCTCGCCGCGTGCACGTCGCAGCGCGGGCAACGGCAGCTGAATGCTTCGTGGATGCCCACTGCCGTCGGCACATGGCGGCGGCGTACTGTCGGCTTGGGCGAACGGCCCGGGTGCAAGGAGTGGCACATGGCGTTCAACAGCGCAGGAAGAAGCGGTCCCTTGGCGGAGATCAATGTCACGCCGCTGGTGGATGTGATGCTGGTTCTGCTGATCATTTTCATCGTTACCGCGCCGATGCTGTCGCGGCCCATCGCGGTGCAGTTGCCGCAGGCCACCGACCGGGTGGTCGATCGTCCCGACCCACCGCCACCGGTCGAGCTGCGCCTGGATGCGTCCAGCCAGCTGAGCTGGAATGGCCAGCCGATGGCCATCGGTGATCTGCAGGCCCGCCTGCGCGCCCAGGCCAGTGAGCACGCCGGCAACCTGCCGGAGCTGCGCATCGCCACCGATCCGTCTGCCGAGTACGAAGGCATGGCGAAGATCCTGGCGGCGGCCGAGGCGACGGGGATGGAGCGGATCGCGTTCGTGCGATGACCGCTGGCGAGGACGGCCCGGCATCCGTGCGGGCCGTCCTTCGTCTGGGCGTGGCTGTCGTTTTGGCCCGCATCCGTTCAGCGCTCTTGATGGTGCATTGCCGCACCTTTTGCGCATTTCAGGACATTAATTGACGCGATCTCCGGTCTGTTCCGTCAATTCCACGTGAAATGGTGTCCGTCGTCACGTCGTGATTTTTACCGCTTGTTTACAAAGGAGACGCTGCCGCCATGCAGGGGGGAGCGCGGCAGTCCATGTCCCGACATTCCTTTGGAGAGAGAGCGAATGAATCACCTGCATTACCGCCCCTTGGCGGTCGCTGTTGCGCTGTGCGTGACGGCCCTGGCACCGCTGGGGGCAATGGCCCAGACGGCCACCACCCTGGATGCCGTCGAAGTCACCGGCACGCGCATCAAGCGCGCTGAAGTGGAAGGCCAGGTGCCGATCCAGACGTTGAGCCGTGGCGACATCGAGCGCACGGGCCTGAGCTCGATCGGCGAAGTGCTGCAGCAGCTCACCGGTTCGGGCTCGGCGCTGAACGCCAAGTTCAATTCGTCCGGCAACTTCGGCTTCCCGCCGGATGGCAGCGGTGTCGGCGCGGGTTCGGCCCAGGTCGACCTGCGCCACCTGGGCGCCAAGCGCGTACTGGTGCTGGTCGACGGCATCCGCTGGGTCAATGAATCATCGGCCTCCGGCGTGGGCGCGGCCACCGACCTGAACACCATTCCGCTGGCGATCGTTGAACGCATCGAAGTGCTGGAAGACGGTGCGTCGTCGCTGTACGGCTCCGATGCGATCGCCGGCGTGGTCAACATCATCACCCGGCGCGATTTCGATGGCGGGCAGGTGACCCTCAACTACGGTGAGTACAGCAAGGGTGATGGCACGCAGAAGGGCGTGGACCTGGCCTGGGGCACCAGCGGCGAGCGCTACAGCCTGTTCCTCGGCGCCAGCTGGACCCGGCAGGACGCGGTGTACGCACGCGACCGCGAGCAGTCGCGCTTTCCCATCCCCGGTACCGGGCTGGCCTTCGGCAGCGGTGGCATCCCGCAGGGGCGTTTCGCCTTCGTCGATCCCAACACCGGCGCCGAACAGGACATCGTGCCCAACACCGGCGTGAGCAACCCGCGCTATGACGGCAGCGCCGGCTGCAACCGCAGCGATGACTACCACTGCTTCACCAGTGCCGATCGCTTCAACTTCGCCGAATACAACATGGTGCTGACGCCGTCCGAGCGCAAAGGCGTGTTCGGCCAGTTCCGCTTCGACATCACCGACGACGTGCAGTGGTACGTCAAAGCGCTGGGCAACCGCCGCGAATCGACCAACCAGGCGGGCCCGGAACCGCTGTTCTTCGGCCCTGACGGCGCCACCGGCAATCCGCTGGCCGACAACATCGTGGTGTCGGCGCTGAACCCGTACAACCCGTTCGGCTTCGACCTGGCGTCCGGCGACAACATGACCCTGATCGGTCGTCGACCGGTGGAGGGCGGCGCGCGCGTGTTCGAGCAGGAGGTCAACACGACCTACTTCGCCACCGGGCTGGTGGGCAGTTTCCAGGCGGCGAACCGCAGCTGGTACTGGGACGTCAACGGCATGTACAGCAAGAACAAGGCCGAGCAGACCAACTACGGCAGCTACAACATCTACAACGTGAACCTGGCGCTGGGTGATCCGGCACTGTGCGCCGCAACCCCCGGCTGCGTGCCGCTGAACATCTTCGGCGGCGTCGGCTCGATCACCCCGGACATGCTGCGCTGGATCCAGCCGGTGGTGCGCGACCGCAGCCAGAACGAGCTGAGCCTGGTCACCGCCAACCTGTCCAGTGATCTGTTCACGCTGCCGGCCGGCCCGGTCTCCTTCGCCACCGGCCTGGAGCACCGCCGCTATGAAGGCTGGTACCAGCCGGATCCGCTGACGGTGATCGGCCACTACAACGGCGTGCCCTCGCAGCCGACGTCCGGTTCGTACGACGTCAACGAGGCCTACGTCGAGCTGAGCATCCCGATCTTCGCCGATTCGTCGCTGGGCAAGAAGCTGGACCTGAGCCTGGCCGGGCGCTATTCGGATTACTCCACCTTCGGTGGCGAGTTCACCCCCAAGTACGGCCTGCGCTGGCAGGTGACCGATGACTTCGTGCTGCGCACGACCTACGCCGAGGGCTTCCGTGCGCCGTCCATCGGCGAGCTGTACGGTTCGGCCGCGCGTGCGGACCTGCAGCTGTTCGATCCCTGCTCGGTGGGCCTGGGCGGCACCGCGCCGCGCGGCAATCCTGCCAACTGCGCCGCGCTGGGCGTGCCGACCGGCTTCCAGCAGGCCAACTCGCAGATCTCGGTGACCACCGGCGGCAACCGCGAACTGGAGCCGGAGCGTTCGCGCAGCTTCAGCGCCGGTTTCGTGTGGAGCCCGTGGTTCGGCAACGACACCTCGTGGTCCGAACGCTTCGACGTGGAGGTGACCTTCTATCGCCACAACATCGACGGCGCGATCCAGGCGATCAACGCACAGACCCAGCTGGACCTGTGCGTGGATACGCTGGACCCGATCTACTGTGATGGCATCACCCGCGCCAGCACCGGTGCGGTCAGCAGCTTCAACAACCGCCTGACCAACCTGGGTTCGATCAAGACCGATGGCTGGGACGTGGACATGTTCTGGACGCTGCCGCAGAGCGACATCGGCCAGTTCAAGCTGGGCTGGAAGAACACCTTCGTCGGCCGCTACGAGGCCACGGGTGCGGCCGGCCAGCGGCAGCCGCAGAAGCCGGGCGTGGAAGTGGCCGACAGCTCGATTCCGGAATGGACCAGCAACGCCAGCATCGGCTGGACGCTGGACAACTGGAGTGCCAACTGGACGGTGCGCCACATCTCCGAGCTGACCGAAGACTGCGGTGATGCGGTGGCCTTCCCGGTGTGCAGCAACCAGGCCGCCGGTACCAATACGCTGTCCGCCACCACCTACCACGATGTGCAGGTGGGCTACAAAATCAACTGGATGAAGGGGCTGCAGCTGACCGCGGGCCTGAACAACGTGTTCGACAAGGATCCGCCGATCTGCCTGTCGTGCTCGTTGAACGGCTACGACGCCTCGACCTATGACATTCCGCGTGGCCGCTACTGGTACATGCGCGCGGACCTGCGGTTCTAGGCTGACAGGCAGGTGCCAGGGAACGGCACCTGCGTTTCACTGGTAGCGCCGGGCCATGCCCGGCGGCTTTTCGCTGTTCTGTAGAGCCGAGCCATGCTCGGCTGCTTTGGTCGAAAGCCAGTCGAGCAAGCTCGACTCTACAAAGCACGGCGCCGGGGGTTGCCCGGCGCCCTCTGCATCAGAACGACCAGGTGAAGGTCAGCGAGCCATTGCGGCCGTCGCCGAATGCACCGTAGCCGTTGATCTGCGAGTAGTACTTCTTGTCCAGCAGGTTGTTCAGGTTGGCCTGCACGCTGAACTCCGGCGAGATGCGGTAGCGCACGAAGGCGCTGACCAGCGCGTAGCCGTCCTGCTCGATGCGGCCGTATGCCGGTACCGCGTAGTAGATGCGGTTCTGCCAGTTGGCACCGCCACCCACGGTCAATGCGGTCAGCGACTGCGGGGTGTAGCTGGTGAAAAGCTTCAGCGTGGTATGCGGCAGGTTGGTGTTGATGTCCGCGTCATTGATGTCCTTGGCCACGTAGCGCGAGGCGCCGAAGGTGGCATTCCAGCCCGGTGCCAGTTCGCCGTTCAGCTCGAACTCGAAGCCGCGGCTGACCGTGCCGCGAGCGGCGATGTAAGCCGTTTCGCCGCCGGTTCCGCCGATCACCGGTTCGCCGGTCGACTGGCCGACATTGTCCTGCTCAATGCGGAACACGGCCACCGAGGCATTGAGGCGGTTGTCGAACCAGGCACCCTTCACGCCCACTTCGTAGCTCTTGCCGTCGACCGGATCGAGGTAGCTGCCGTTGCGGTCCTTCAGCATCTGCGGCTGGAAGATTTCGGTGTACGAGGCGTAGGTCGAGTAGGTGTCATTGATGTCGAACACCAGGCCGGCATACGGCGTGGTCACCTTGTGCGAACGATCGGCGCCTTCGCCTTCGCTCTTCCAGTCGGTGTAGCGCGCACCGATGATCAGCTTCAGCGGATCGGCCAGCGACAGGCGCGTGGCGGCATAGCCGGCCTTCTGGGTGATGGTGCCTTCGCTGGCCAGGCTGAGCGGGTTCCAGTCCGGTTCGCTGATGTTGCCGGTCCAGTTCAGGTAGCTGGAGAAGGGATCCCAGGCAAGGCCGGCACCGCCGACCTGGTAGTCGCCGTAGTTGGCGTAGTCGCGCTTGTTGTAGCTCAGGCCCGCCATGAACTGGTGTTCGCGGCCGAACAGCTGGAACGGACCGTCAACGAAGCCATCGATCGCGTCGACCTTGCGCTCGGTGTTGTAGAAGCCGGCCGACGGCGAAATGCCCGCACCGGTGTTCCTGTCAAAGAACGAGGCGCCGGTAACCCAGTCGTTGTAGGCCGGGTAGAACAGCTTGTCGTCGGCCTTGGTCTCGTCATGCGTGGCGCCGATCTTGAACTTCCAGCCGTTGGCGAAGCCGTGCTCCAGGGTGGCGAAGGCGCGCTTGCTGGTGGTGTCCCAGTAGGTCCAGTTCGGGCTGGCATTGAACGACTCGTCGTAGCCGGTGCTGGTGCCATCGGAGAACAGCATCGGGAAGCCGCCCCAGGTCGCGCCGTTGGCGCGCTTCTGCTGGTAGTCGTAGCCCACGCTCAGCTGCGTATCGGGGGTCAGGTCGGCATCGATGACCATGTAGCCCAGCGTCTTGTGCTGGTTGTAGCGGTCCATCTGCGCATCGGTGTCCAGGTAGCTGCCGATGACGCGACCACGCACGGTGCCGCTGGCATTCAGCGCGCTGCCCACGTCCACGGTGGTGCGGGTGCGGCCCCAGCTGCCGACGTTGACCGAGACGCTGCCGGCCAGTTCGGCGCTGTCGGCGTGCTTGCGGATCAGGTTCACCGAAGCGGACGGGTTGCCGGCGCCGCTGAGCAGGCCGGTGGCACCGCGCACCACTTCCACGCGGTCGTACAGGGCCAGGTCCAGGCCGGAGTCACCGTAGCTCCAGTTCTGCACCATCTGCGTCGGCAGGCCATCGAACTGGTAGCTGTCGATGTAGAAGCCGCGTGCGTAGAACTCGGTGCGCTCGGTGTCGGACTGGGTGCTGCTCACGCCGGTGGTGTTGCCCAGCACGTCGATGATGTCGTCGAGGTTCTGGTCCTCGATGCGCTGGTGGCTGATGATGCTGACCGACTGCGGGATCTCGCGCGGGGCCAGGTCGAAGCGGGTACCGGCCGAGGTCCTGCGCACCGAGTAGCCTTCGGCGCGCTCACCCTTCACCACCACCTTGTCGAGCGTGGTCGGGTCGGCGGCGGTTTCGGCGAAGGCGGCCGGCACGGCGGCCAGGCACAGGGCGGAGAGCACCGCCGCGGACAGGCGATGCGGCAGGAGAGCAGGGGTCGAGCGGATCATGTGGGTTCCTGGACGGGCACGTGCGTGCGTCCGACCGGCTTCCCGGATGGTCTGGCGCCGCGGCTGGTGGGGTTCTCACGCCGCTGGCGGGGCCCTGCGCTGCAGGACGGTGGCTGGGCAATGCGAGGAGGGCGAACCGTCCTGGCTGCCCGGAAAACGCAAATATCGTAATGCGAATTGTTTCTATTTACAAATGGGCGAGGTCGTGCCCACATGCGGCCAGTCCGTCGTAGAGTCGAGCTTGCTCGACTGCACTGGACTGCAGGCCTTTCAACGCAGCAGCGGCAACGGGTCGCGGGCGCCGTCCGTGCCGTAGATGCCCCAGTGCAGGTGCGGCGGCGTGCCCTTGGCATTGCCACTGTCGCCCACGTAGCCCAGCAGCTGGCCGGCCTGCACCACCTGGCCTCGCGCCAGGCCCTCGGCCCAGTCTTCCAGGTGCGCGTAGTAGTAGCGCTCACGACCGGGCCCGATCACCCACACCTGGCGTCCGCCCAGCCCGCTTTCGCGCACATCGGCGATGACACCTGCGGTAACGCTGCGCACGGGCGTGCCGCGCTTGCCGAAGATGTCGATGCCGGCGTGGGTGCGGTCACGGCCGCGGGGCGCACCGAACGTATCGGCGATCTGCCGCGGGCACACGCCGTCCACGGGCACGGGCAGCTCGGTGGCCGGTGGCATGCGTCCCAGCGCCCACAGCATCTTCGGTGCCGCCGCCCACGGGCTGTTCCACAGCGAAAGCACGGCAACGCCGGCGATCAGCAGCAGCGTGGCGCGCAGCAGCCAGCGGCGCAGGCGTCGGGCAGGGGAGGGCGGTGTGGTCATGTCAGCGGCACCGAGAAGCTGCGCTTCAACGTGCCCAGCGCCACCGAGGTACGGAAGCGCTCGATGTTGTCGTCGCCGCCGAACAGTCGCTCGGTGATCGCTTCGTACTCTTCCATCGAGGCCGCCGAAAGCAGCAGCAGGAAATCGCCGTCGCCGGTGATCGAGTAGCACTGCTGCACGGCCGGGTCATCCTGCACGCGGCGGCGGAACGGGGCGACCTTCTCGCGCTGCTCGCTGACCACGCGTACCTCGACGATGATCGTGAGCGGGCGCCCGACCCTGGCCGCGTCGAGCACGGCCACGTTGGCGGAAATCACGCCGCTGTCCTGCAGCCGCTTGATGCGCCGCTGCACGGCGGGCGTGGACAGGTGCACGGCCTCGGCAATCTGCCGCTGCGGCAGGGCGTTGTCCCGCTGCAGCAGGTCGAGGATGGCGTGGTCGAAGCTGTCCAGCACGGGGGCGGTGGCCATGGCGAGCAGAAATTGCGCGGACGGGCCCCCAATTGAGCCAAGTGCTCACCGCCAGCGCAATAGACTGGGCGCATGCAGACTTCCCGATTCGCGCCGATGTTGCCGGCGCTGGCGGTGCTCGGCTCGGTTACCGCGCTGGCCATCGGCACTTCCTATGCCAAACACCTGTTCCCCCTGGTCGGCGCGCAGGGCACCAGCGCGTTGCGCGTGGGCTTCTCAGCCCTGTTGCTGCTGCTGTTCTGGCGGCCGTGGCGCTGGAAAACCAGCCGCGTGGATGCGATGACCATCCTCCGCTACGGGCTGACCCTGGGCCTGATGAACCTGCTGTTCTACATGGCCATCCGCACCATTCCCTTCGGCATCGCGGTGGCCATCGAGTTCACCGGCCCGTTGACGGTGGCGATGCTGTCCTCGCGGCGGCCGATCGATTTCGTCTGGGTGGGCTGCGCGCTGCTGGGCCTGTTGCTGCTGCTGCCGCTGGGCGGCGGGCCGGCGCTGGATCCTGCCGGCGTGCTCTACGCCATGGGCGCCGCGGCGTGCTGGGGCCTGTACATCGTCTTCGGCAAGCGCGCCGGCCACCTGCATGCCGGCCATACGGTTTCGCTGGGGCTGCTGGCCGCGTCACTGGTGGTGGTGCCGGTGGGCGTGGCCCACGCCGGCATGGCGCTGCTGGAGCCGAAGATCCTGCTGGCGGGCCTGCTGGTGGCGCTGGTGTCCAGCGCGATCCCCATGTCGCTGGAAATGATGGCGCTCAAGCGCCTGCCCAAGGAAACCTTCGGGATCCTGATCAGCATGGAACCGGCGGTGGCCGCGCTGTGGGCGATGCTGTTGCTGCACGAGCAGCTGGCCGGCGTTCAGTGGCTGGCAATCGGCTGCACGGTGGTGGCTTCGGTAGGCAGCACGATGACCGCGCGGCGGTTGAGAACGCCGGTGGTGCAGGCGGGGTAGCGCAGGGTTGTGCCCGGCGGAGAGCGTGCGGACCAACGGTCCGCACCCACCAGAGCAGTGGAAGTCCGCACCCACCAGAGCAGTGGAAGTCCGCACCCACCCGCGCGGCGGGTCAGCGCAGGGCGTCGGCGGGGACGTCGATGGCCATGGCCAGGGCCAGGTGGTCGGAGAACGCGGCCGGTACGGCTTCCACGCTGCGGGTCTGCAGGTTGCTGCTGACCAGGATGTGGTCGATGGCCCGGTCCGGGCGCCAGCTGGGGAAGGTCGGCACCACGCAGCCTGGCGGCTGCAGCCGGGTCTTCTGGTACAGCACCTGCATTTCCGGGCGCTCGGCCAGGCAGTTGAAATCGCCCATCAGCACCGCGTTGGGATGGTCGGACAGCAGCTCGGCGATGAAGCCGAGCTGGGACATCCGCGAACCCGCACCCAAGGACAGGTGGGCCACCGCCACGGCCAGGCCGTCCTCGCCATCGCCGAACTTGGCCAGCAGTACGCCGCGCCCGCCGATACGGCCGGGCAGGGCGTGGTCCTGTACTTCCACCGGTTCCAGCTTGCTCAGCAGGCCGTTGGCGCTGGACGCCACCCCGCCCATACGCCGGTTCGGCTGGTGGCTCCAGTAGTTGAAGCCGGCGCGCTGGGCCAGGTAGTGGGTCTGGTTGGTGAAGCCCGACCGCAGGCTGCCCGGGTCGGCCTCCTGCAGGCCGACGATGTCATGGCCGCGCGCCAGGGTGGCGATCGCGTCCAGGCTGCTGCGCTTGCGTCCCGCCGGCAGCGCATGTGACCAGCTGCGGGTCACATAGTCGCTGTAGCGGCGGGTGCTCGAGCCGGCCTGGATGTTGGCCGTCAGCAAGCGCAGGGTCCGTGTGTGGGGGGAAGTCACGGCCGGCAATGCTTTCTCTCTGGATCAGTGCGCCTGGGCCGCACCGCGTTCGCGGGCGATCAGGTGGTCGGCGATGCGCAGCATGTCCGGGAAGGTCTTGCCCTTCACCAGGTACTTGCCGTTGATGATGATCGACGGGGTGCCGCTGATCTGGCTGCGCTGGGCGAACTGCTTGGCCGAGTTGGTCTTGGCATTCACCGCGAAGCTGCCCATGGTGGCGGCGAACTGCTTCGGATCCACGCCGTAGCCGGCGTAGAACTTGGCGATGTCGTCGACCGAGTCGGCGCCGCGCTCACCCTTCAGGGTCTGCTGCGAGTGGATGGCGGCGTACAGCGCCTCGTGGGTCTTCTCCTGCACGCCCAGGGTCTGCGCGGCGTAGAAGGCACGGGCGTAGTTGTCCCAGGTGCCGCCGAACATGGCCGGCACGTAGACGAAGTTCACGTCGCTGGGCAGGCCGGCCTTCCACGGGCCGACCAGCGGCTGGAAGGCGGCGCAGGCCGGGCAGACGTAGCCGAAGATCTCAACCACTTCGACCTTGCCGGCAGCCGGCTGGAACGGCTGGCCGTTGCTGATCAGCTGGTAGTCGGCGCCTTCCACCGGGGCCGGGCCGGTCAGCGCGGTGGTGGTCGGGGCCGGGGCCGCAGCGGTGTCGGTGGCGGCCGGGGCAGCGCCTTCGGCGCCGGCAGCGGGCTCGGCGGCGGGGGTCGCGGCAGGCTCGGCGGCAGCCGGGGTCGCGGCCGGTTCAGCCGGGGCGGTGGTGTTGGTGGTGCCATCGTCGGCCTTGCAGGCCGCCAGGATCGGCAGCAGGGCTGCAAGTGCGAAAGCAGCGATACGGGTCTTCATTGAAACGTCTCCAGCATCTGGAAAGGTGGGGCCGGCGGCGGGCGCCGGCCAAGGGGAAATGATGACATGCGGCGGCGACAGCGCCGTGTCGATGGTCGGGATTGGTTCAGCGGCGGGCGCGGGCTTCGGAAATCAGCTTGGACGCGATGCGCAGCTGGTCCTCGAAGCTGTTGCCACGCACCAGGTACTGGCCGTTGATGATGATGGCGGGCGTGCCCGGCACCTGGGTGCGCTGGGCGAAGGCACGGGCCTCGGCGACTTTCTTCTGCACCGCATCGCCACGCAGGGCCTGCTTGTAGCGGTCGGCGCTCACGCCATAGGCGCTGTAGAAGGTGGCGAGCTCATCGGCCGAGACGTTCTGCATCGGCAGCGAACCCTGTTCGTGCAGGGCCTTGAACACGGCGGCGTGGCTGCGCTTGGCCACGCCCACTTCATCGGCGGCGTAATAGGCCAGGGCCCAGGCATCCCAGGCACCGCCGAAGGCGGCCGGGACCGGGGTGAAGCGCACGTCGGCCGGCAGCTTGGCGGCCCAGGCTTCCAGTTGCGGCTCGAAGTGGGCGCAGTGCGGGCAGGTGTAGCCGAAGACTTCAACGACTTCGATCTTGCCGGCCAGGGGCTGGAACGGGCCGGACTTGGCGATGCGTTCGTAGTCTTTGCCTTCAACCAGCGGGGCATTGGCGGGGGTGGCGGCGTAAGCGGCCAGCGGCAGCATCACCAGCAGGGACAGCAGAAGGCGGGGAATCAACCTCATCGACACGCATCTCCATTGAAAATAACAACGCCGGCGCAGCCGCCGGCGTGAAGGAAACATACCGCAGCCGCGGGCCGCCGTGGCGACCCGGGCCGACCAGTGGCGGTCAGGGGGCGGCGGCCGGTTGCGCGGCGGCGGCTTCGGCGGCGATGTCATCGGCCTTGTTGTGCAGGCCCTGCAGGTAGCTGGAGAGGGCCTGGACTTCCTGTTCGCTGAGCTTCTGGGCCACGGCGGCCATGATCTGGAAGTGCGCCTTGTCGGTCTCGTTGGTCTGGCCGGCCTGGTACTCCTGCAGGCGGCGAGCGACATAGCTGGCGTGCTGGCCGCCGATATGCGGATAGGCCGGGCCGGGGTTGCCGGCGCCGCTGGGGCCGTGGCAGGCCATGCAGGCCGGCAGGCCGCGCGTGGCGTCGCCGCCGCGGTACAGCTGCTGGCCGATCTCGTAGAACTTCATGCCCTTGTAGGGGCCATCGGTCACGGCGGTATCGTCGGCGATGCCGGCGGTGGCCTTCTGGGTGGCGAAGAACGCGCCGATATCGCGCATGTCCTGCGGGGTGAGGTTCTGCACGAAGGGCACCATCGCCACCGATGCGCCGGAACTGCGCTGGCCGTTGGCGATGAGGGCCATCTGCTGGGCCACGTAGCGCTCGCTCTGGCCGGCGATGGACGGGTACATCTCCACCGTGGAATTGCCGTCGGCCCCGTGGCAGGCCGCGCAGGCCGAGGCCTTGGTCTGGCCGGCCTTGGCGTCGCCCCAGGTGGTCTTGCTGAAATCCACTTCCAGCGAGGCGGTGCGGATCGGCCCGTTGTCGGGCAGCGGGGTCAGCGTGGTCTGCGCGAAGGCAGCAGCGGCAACGACGACGGCAGTGGCAAGAGCGGATACGGCAAGAACGCGAGCGTGGCGCATGCTAAAGCTCCGTATGGACCGGGCCGGGCGGTGGCCGCCGGCATCGCCCGGATTATCAACGCCGTTTCCGCGCACGGTCAACGCAGCAGTGCAGCATTTTCCCGGCCAGCGGCGCCGGGAACGGGCGCGCGGCGCCGCAACATGCGATCCTAGGCGCATGTCATTGCTCATCGAACGCGCCCGTTACCACCTCTCGGCCCATAACGTGCGGCAGCTGCCGCCCGATGAAGGGGCCGAAGTGGCTTTCGCCGGCCGCTCCAACGCCGGCAAGTCCAGCGCCCTCAACGCGCTGACCCGGCAGAACTCCCTGGCCCGTGTGTCCAAGACCCCCGGCCGCACCCAGCAGCTGGTGTTCTTCCAGATCACCCCGGAAGCGCACCTGGTCGACCTGCCCGGCTACGGCTATGCCAAGGTGCCGCTGGACCTGCAGGCGCACTGGCAGGCCTTCATCGACCGGTATTTCCGCACCCGCGAAGCCCTCAAGGGCCTGGTGGTGGTGATGGACATCCGCCACCCGCTGAAGGACTACGACCGGCAGATGCTGTCCTACGCCGTGCAGCGCGGCATGCCCGCGCACGCGCTGCTGACCAAGGCCGACAAGCTCAGCCGCAGCCAGCAGATGCAGACCCTGCAGAAGGTGCGCAAGGACCTGCATTCGGCCTACGGCGACAGCGTCAGCGTGCAGGTGTTCTCCGGTGAGGACCGCACCGGCGTGGATGAAGCCCGCGGCGTGATCGGCGGCTGGCTGGGGCTGGCGTAATCGATGTAGCGTGCCGGGCGTTGCCCGGCAGAATTCCTGTAGAGCCGAGCCCATGCTCGGCTGCCGCGCCCAGCGCGGTGCGGCCCCGGTAGCCGAGCATGGGCTCGGCTCTACAAGGGCTCACCGGCTCACTTCAACGGCGAATACTCCGCCGGTACCCATGCATAGGCCTCGCCCTCGCGGCGCACGTGGCCCAGGCCGGGGAACGGCAGGTGCGCACCGGCCACCCACCAGCCCTGGGCGGTGGCCTGCTGCAGCAGGGCGCGACGGCTGGCGATGGCCGCCGTGCGGTCGGCATCGGCCTCGAACGCCGCTTCCGGGTGTGCGAACTGCACCGCGTGGAAGTGCAGCACATCCCCCCACACCAGCAATGACTGACCCTGGCTGTCGAACCGGTAGGAGACATGGCCGGGGGTATGGCCGTGGCTGTCCATCGCCACCGCGCCACCGGGCAGGGCGTCGCCGGGGCTGAAGGTGCGCAGGTGACCGCTGGCCTGATACGGCGCCACCGCGTTGCGCGCCAGCGGGAAGGCGAAGCGCACGCCCTGCGGCGCCCGGGCTTCGCTGGCCGGGTCCAGCCAGTAGTCCGCATCGGCCCTGGACAGCCACACGGTGGCATTGGGGTAGGCCGGCTGGCCCTGCGCATCCAGCACGCCGCACATATGGTCCGGGTGGGCGTGGGTGAGCAGCACGTCGTCCACCTCGGCCGGGTCCACGCCTGCCGCGCGCAGGTTGCCCAGCACCTGGCCCAGGCCGGGACCGAAGCACTGCGCGGTGCCGGTGTCGACCAGGGTGAGGTGGTTGCCCTGGCGGACCAGGAAGGCGTTGACCGCGGTCTGCAGGCCTTTGCTGTCTTCGGGTACATAGCGGCCATCGAGCAGGCGGGTGACCAGGGTGGGCGCGACACCCACCACTTCCTGCCGGCCCAGCGCGACCACGCCATCGAACAGGGCGGTGACCTGCAGGGCGCCGACGCGCTGGTGGTAGACGCCGGGCACCTGTTGGGCGGGGGGCGGCGAGGTGGCTTCGGCCATGGCAGCCAGCGGCAGGGAGGACAGGGCCAGCAGCAGCGAGGCGCGCAGGGGCAGGTGATGGAGGTTCATGAGGGGCTCGGCAGGGCGGGGGATTCCGTTGCCGTGCAGCGTGCCGGGTGGCGCGCGCGCGATGCGCTCAAACCACTGCGTGGAATGCTCAGGGGGGTGTGTGCGGCAGGGCTTGCAGCCCTGCACCTGCTGCAGATCAGCGTCAACGTCAACGTCAAAAGCAGAAGCTGGCTTCCTGTGGGTTGGGCGGGGGGGGGGGGGGGGGGGGGGGGGGGGGGGGGGGGCGC